>NZ_JADKSL010000047.1:0-405 GCF_015351275.1 Pseudoclavibacter sp. VKM Ac-2867 | reverse complement strand
GTCGCCGAAGGCGGAGTCTTTCCAGCCGCCGAAGGAGTAGTAGGCGACGGGGACGGGGATGGGGACGTTGATGCCGATCATGCCGACCTGGATCTCGTTCTGGAAGCGGCGGGCGGCGCCGCCGTCGTTGGTGAAGATCGCGGTGCCGTTGCCGAACTGGCCGGTGTTGATGAGCTCCACGCCTTCCTCGAAGCTCTTCACGCGCACGATGCCGAGGACGGGGCCGAAGATCTCTTCCGTGTAGGCGCGGCTGGTGGTGGGGAGGTTGTCGATGAGGGTGGGGCCGAGCCAGAACCCGCCCTCGGCGCCCTCTGCCGTGATCTCGCGTCCGTCGACGAGCACGTCGGCGCCGTCGTCGTGGGCGATCTGGATGTAGGAGGCGATCTTGTCGCGGTGCACTTCCGA
>NZ_JADKSL010000046.1:0-413 GCF_015351275.1 Pseudoclavibacter sp. VKM Ac-2867 | reverse complement strand
CGATTCTTGAGAACTCAACAGCGTGCACTATGTCAAATGCCAATTTGATCCCGTGCCTCTTCCTTTGGAGGGGGTAAGGATTCCTTTTGGAAACATATTTGGACAATACAAGTCAGTACTGAACTTTCGGGTTTGGTGTTGTTTTGTTTTTTGTCAGTTTCAAACTTGTCATCGCACTTCGGTGTGGTGGCGTGATGTTTACCGGCGAGCCTTTGGGTTTGTTTGGTTGTTATTCATTTACGGAGAGTTTGATCCTGGCTCAGGACGAACGCTGGCGGCGTGCTTAACACATGCAAGTCGAACGATGAAGCCCAGCTTGCTGGGTGGATTAGTGGCGAACGGGTGAGTAACACGTGAGCAACGTGCCCATAACTCTGGGATAACCTCCGGAAACGGTGGCTAATACTGGATAT
>NZ_JADKSL010000045.1:0-573 GCF_015351275.1 Pseudoclavibacter sp. VKM Ac-2867 | reverse complement strand
CGTCAACCCTCACGGTTGACGACCACAAGTCCGCTTTCGACGTCCAGGTCACCCCGCGCCTCGAGTCTCGCCTCGCCTCGGGCCTCGGGCCTCGCCTCGGGCACCACGCTGCACGCCGCGCTCCAACACCTACGAAATCCGCGCGACTCCAACCCCGGCGCCGCACGGGCGAGCCCCAGAGCTGACTTATGGTCGTCAACCCTCGCGGTTGACGACCACAAGTCAGCTTTCGACTTCCAAGTCACCCCGCACCTCGGGTCTCGCCTCGCCTCGGGCCTCGGGCCTCACGCTGCACGCCGCACTCCAGCACCCACGGAATCCGCGCGACTCCAACCCCGGCGCCGCACGGGCGAGCCCCAGAGCTGACTTATGGTCGTCAACCCTCACGATTGACGACCACAAGTCCGCTTTCGACGTCCAGGTCACCCCGCACCTCGGGTCTCGCCTCGCCTCGGGTACCACGCTGCACGCCGCGCTCCAGCACCCACGGAATCCGCGCGACTCCAACCCCGGCGCCGCACGGGGCGAACCGCAGAGCTGACTTGTGGTCGTCAACCCTCGCGGTTGACGACC
>NZ_JADKSL010000044.1:0-1172 GCF_015351275.1 Pseudoclavibacter sp. VKM Ac-2867 | reverse complement strand
GCCCCGGGTTTGTTGGAGGCTCGGTTAGCCCCGTTCCGTCTGTCTGATGGCGGGCGTTCGTGCGGCGATGAAGTGTTCCTCGACCTCGACCTCGATCGGTGGGCGGTGGTCGAGCTCGCCATGCAGTCGCCTGTGGTTATACCAATCGATGTATTCCGCGACCGCGATCTCGAGGTCGTTGATGCCCCGCCAGGGGCAGTGGTTGCGGACGAGCTCGGCTGTGAACAGCGAGTTGAAGGCCTCGGCCATGGCGTTGTCGTAGGAATCGCCCTTGGAGCCGACCGAGGCGACTGCCTCGGCTTCCTCGAGGCGTTCGGTGTAACGAACCGCTCGATACTGGACTCCGCGATCAGAGTGATGGATCAGTTGCGACAGGTCGCGGCCCGCTCGCTGGCGTGTCCAGATGCCCATCTCGAGCGCGTCGAGCGCGAGATCGGTGTGCAGGCTCGTGGAAAGCTGCCAGCCAACGACCCGTCGGGAGAACATGTCGAGCACGAACGCCGCATAGACCCAACCCTGGAAGGCGCGGACGTACGTGATGTCCGCGACCCAGAGACAGTCCGGGGCAGGAGCGGTGAAGCGCCGATCCACGAGATCTTCCGGCCGCCCCGAGAACGGGCCAGGAATCGCGGTCTTGGGGCCCTTGCGCCGCGAGCTTCCGCGCAGCCCTTCGCGGCGCATGAGCCGCTCGACCGTGCAACGCGCGACCTGTTCGCCGTCCCGGCGCAACTGCGCGTGAACTTTCCTGGCCCCGTAGACGCCGTAGTTCGACGCGTGAATATCGCGGATCTTCGCGACTGTTTGCTCGTCACTGACCGAGCGTTTCGAGGCCGGCCTTCTCTTCGCGGCGTAGGACGTCGACGGGGCGAACTGCAGAACAGTGCAGATCGGCTCGACCCCGAACTCCTGCTTGTGCGCGTCGATGAACTCGACCATCAGCGCTGTGCGCGGTCGAGCTCCGCCGCGAAGAAAGCCGATGCAGATTTCAAGATAGCGTTGGCCCGTCGAAGCTCGCGGTTCTCCCGCTCGAGCTCAGCGAGCCGCGTCCGATCATCGCTCGTGACGCCCGGCCGGACGCCAGCATCGATATCGGTTCGCTGCAACCACCCGCGCAACGTGTCAGCAGGGATCCCGAGCTGCTGTCCGACCCTCGTGCAGGCGCCACGGCTTCC
>NZ_JADKSL010000043.1:0-1879 GCF_015351275.1 Pseudoclavibacter sp. VKM Ac-2867 | reverse complement strand
CCGCCCTCGCCGGAGGCGAAGAGTGAGCGAGATGCAGGTTCCCGCGTCCGTCAGCCTGCTTCTGGCTGACTTCTCGCCCGCAGGTGGGTGAGAGGCGGGGGAGCGGATGCACCTCGCGCCCTCGCGCCCTCGCGCCCTCGCGCCCTCGCGCCCTCCCGCCCTCGCGCCCTCCCGCCCTCGCCGGAGGCGAAGAGTGAGCGAGATGCAGGTTCCCGCGTCCGTCAGCCTGCTTCTGGCTGACTTCTCGCGCGCGGACGAGGGCGCGCATTGTGCCTCCCCGCCCACGACGATCCTGATTGCCGGTAGAGTGCTGTCGTTTGTGGGTGCCGTAGGCTGTCCGCAGCCGCATCAGTGCGGCGATACGCCCATCTGGGTGGTGCGCGGCGTGCAGTCGCACCCCGCTCCACGCGCGAATCCGCGCAGTCACCCCACGTATCTCAGGAGATGCCCCACGTGAAGACCTCGGTCGAACAGATCAACCCGACCCGCGTCAAGCTGACGATCAACGTAGAACCGGCTGAACTCAAGCCATACGTCGACTCGGCCTACCGCACCATCGCAGAGCAGATCCAGGTCCCCGGCTTCCGCCGCGGCAAGGTTCCGACGCCGATCATCGACCAGCGCGTCGGTCGCGCCGCGGTCCTCGACCAGGCGATCTCCGACGGACTCGACGTCTTCTTCAACCAGGCCGTCTCGGAGTCGGACGTGCAGCCGCTCGGACGCCCGAAGGCTGACGTCGTCGAGACGCCGAACGTCGCGGACTTCTCCGGCGACCTCGTCGTCGAGGTCGAGGTCGACTCGCGTCCGTCCATCGAGCTCCCGTCGTACGACGGCATCAAGGTCGAGGTCGAGGCTGCAGTCGTCGACGCGGCTGACGTCGACGAAGAGCTCGAAGAGCTCCGCAAGCGCTTCGGCACGCTCGTCACGGCAGACCGCCCGATCGAGGACGGCGACTTCGTGACGCTCGACCTCATCGCCATGGTCGACGGCGACAAGGTCGACGAAGCTGAGGGAATCTCCTACGAGCTCGGCTCCGGCCAGCTTCTCGAGGGCACCGACGAGGCGCTCCTCACGCTCACCGCAGGCGAAGAGACCACCTTCCGCTCCACGCTGCTCGGCGGCGAGCACGAGGGCAAGGAAGCGGAGATCACCGTCACGGTGCAGTCCGTGAAGGACCGCGAGCTGCCCGAGATCGACGACGAGTTCGCGCAGATCGCGAGCGAGTTCGACACCATCGAGGAGCTCCGCGCAGACCTCGAGACGCAGGCCAAGAGCAAGAAGACGTTCGCGCAGGTCGACGCGGCCCGCGAGAAGATCGTCGAGCAGCTCCTCGAGCTCGTCGAGATCCCGCTCCCCGAGACGCTCATCAACGACGAGGTCACGCGCCACCTCGAGCAGGAGGGCCTCCAGCCCGACGACGAGCACGGCGTCGAGGTTCGCGCAAACGCCGAGAAGTCGTTCCGCCAGCAGGTGCTCCTCGACGAGGTCATCAAGGCTGAGGGCGTCGAGGTCGAGCAGGACGAGCTCACGCAGTTCCTCATCCAGTCGGCAGCCCAGTACGGCATGGCTCCGCAGGAGTTCATCGGCGTGCTGCAGGAGAACAACCAGCTCCCCGGCATGATCGGCGAGGTCGCACGCTCGAAGGCGATCCTCTTCGTCCTCGACAAGGCCGAGGTCGTCGACACCAACGGCGAAGCCGTCGACATCTCCGAGTTCACGGTCGCCGTGCAGCGCGCCAAGGACAAGGCAGCCGCAGCGGAGGCCGAGGAATCGGCTGACGCCGTCGAGTCCGACGAGGTCGCCGCCGACGAAGCCAAGGACGACGAGGCCAAGTAGCCTCCCGCCCACTCCACGAAGCGCCGCCGGCATAACGCCGGCG
>NZ_JADKSL010000042.1:0-2913 GCF_015351275.1 Pseudoclavibacter sp. VKM Ac-2867 | reverse complement strand
CGCCGGCATAACGCCGGCGGCGCTTCGTGCATCCCCTGCCCTTTGCCAGGCACCGTGTGCCGTGGGCGAACAGGCCAGCGCTGGCCTCGTGGCTCCACTAGATTCGGTGACGACCGTTAGGGAAATGGAGCGACCGTGGCTGATATTCAACTGCCGAACAGCGTCTTCGACAGGCTTTTGAAAGACCGCATCATCTGGCTCGGGTCCGAGGTGCGCGACGAGAACGCGAACGAGATCTGCGCCAAGATCCTGCTGCTTGCTGCAGAGGATCCTGAGCGAGACATCTACCTCTACATCAACTCGCCGGGTGGATCGATCACCGCCGGTATGGCGATCTTCGACACGATGGAGTTCGTGCCGAACGACATCGTGACCGTGGGAATCGGCATGGCGGCATCGATGGGCCAGCTCCTGCTGACCGCAGGTGCGCCGGGCAAGCGCTACATCACGCCGAACGCGCGAGTGCTGCTGCACCAGCCGCACGGCGGATTCGGTGGCACGGCGAGCGACATCCAGACCCAGGCGCAGCTGATCCTCGACATGAAGGCCCGCCTCGCGTCGATCACGGCACAGCGCACGGGCAAGAGCCTCGAGCAGATCAACGAGGACGGCGACCGCGACCGCTGGTTCAACGCCGACGAGGCGCTGGCCTACGGGTTCGTCGACCACATCCGTTCCTCGGCAACCGAGGTCACGGGCGGCGGCGGCACCAAGCGCGACGCCGAGTCCACGTCCGAGTCGGCAGAGTAAGGAAGCCAGAGCATATGAACACCCCATTTCTGACCGGCGGCTCGCCGGCAGGCGTCCAGACCCCGTCGTCGCGGTACATCCTGCCGACGTTCGAGGAGCGCACGGCCTACGGCTACAAGCGCCAGGACCCGTACGCGAAGCTCTTCGAGGACCGCATCATCTTCCTCGGCGTGCAGGTCGACGACGCCTCGGCGGACGACATCATGGCCCAGCTCCTCGTGCTCGAGAGCCAGGACCCGGACCGCGACATCACGCTGTACATCAACTCGCCCGGTGGCTCGTTCACGGCCATGACGGCGATCTACGACACCATGCAGTACATCCGCCCCGAGGTCTCCACGGTGTGCCTCGGCCAGGCGGCATCGGCGGCTGCCGTGCTGCTCGCGGCAGGACAGCCTGGCAAGCGCTTGGCCCTGCCGAACGCTCGCGTGCTCATCCACCAGCCCTCCACCGGCGGTGCCGGCCAGGGGCAGGCATCGGATATCGAGATCCAGGCGCAGGAAGTGCTGCGGATGCGCACGTGGCTCGAAGAGGCGCTGGCGCGTCACTCCGGCACGTCGCTCGACAAGGTCAACCGCGACATCGAGCGCGACAAGATCCTGTCGGCCGCCGAGGCGTTGGAGTACGGCCTCATCGACCAGGTACTCACGAGCCGCAAGGGCGCCGAGCCGGTCATCATCGACTAGTTCGATCCGACCGAATCGAACACGCTGCAATGTCCATGGCCGCGCCGGGGAGTGCCCCTGGCGCGGCCATCCGGGCAATGTCGGCGGTTCGGGTTAGTCTTGGCAGACCGCGAAGGAGGTCCTCATGGCACGTATCGGTGAAAGCAGCGAGCTGCTGAAATGCTCGTTCTGCGCCAAGAGCCAGAAGCAGGTCAAGCAGCTCATCGCTGGTCCTGGTGTGTACATCTGCGACGAATGCGTCGAGCTGTGCAACGAGATCATCGAAGAGCGCATGGCCGATTCCGAGACCAGCGAGGTCAAGGACTTCGAGCTCCCGAAGCCGCGAGAGATCTTCGCGTTCCTCGAGGAGTACGTCATCGGTCAGGAGCCCGCGAAGAAGGCACTCGCCGTCGCGGTCTACAACCACTACAAGCGCGTCCGCGCGCTCGGCCAGATCACCTCGGCCGAAGACCGCGTCGACGAGGTGGAGATCTCGAAGAGCAACATCATGCTCATCGGCCCGACCGGGTGCGGGAAGACCTACCTGGCGCAGTCGCTCGCGAAGCGCCTCAACGTGCCGTTCGCGGTCGCTGATGCAACGGCGCTCACCGAGGCCGGCTACGTCGGCGAGGACGTCGAGAACATCCTCCTGAAGCTCCTCCAGGCCGCCGACTTCGATGTGAAGCGCGCCGAGACGGGCATCATCTACATCGACGAGATCGACAAGATCGCGCGCAAGGCGGAGAACCCGTCCATCACGCGCGACGTCTCCGGCGAGGGCGTGCAGCAGGCGCTGCTGAAGATCCTCGAGGGCACGGTCGCCTCGGTGCCGCCGCAGGGTGGCCGCAAGCACCCGCAGCAGGAGTTCATCCAGATCGACACGACCAACGTGCTGTTCATCGTCGCCGGGGCGTTCGCTGGGCTCGAAGAGATCGTCTCGCAGCGTGCGGGCAAGAAGGGCATCGGCTTCGGTGCCCCCTTGCACTCGAAGAACGACGACCGCGACCTCTATAGCGAGGTGCTGCCAGAAGACCTCCACAAGTTCGGGCTCATCCCGGAGTTCATCGGTCGTCTTCCCGTCATCACGACGGTGTCGCCGCTCGACCGTGGAGCGCTCATCGACATCCTCACGCAGCCGCGCAACGCGCTTGTGAAGCAGTACCAGAAGATGTTCGAACTCGACGGCGTCGAGCTCGTCTTCGACGTGGGTGCGCTCGAGGAGATCGCCGACCTCGCCGTGCTACGGCAGACGGGCGCTCGTGGCCTCCGCGCCATCCTCGAGGAGACGCTCGGGCCGGTCATGTTCGATGTTCCGTCTCTCGACGATGCGAGCCGTGTCGAGATCACGCGCGACGTCGTGCTCAAGAACGCGGCGCCGACGATCATCCCTCGGCCGGAGCTGCGCGCCGAGAAGTCGGCGTAACCGTCCCGGGTCGATCGAGGACGGCTGCGCTTTGTCGCGTCCCAGCGGAAGCCCCGCGTGCACTCGCACGCGGGG
>NZ_JADKSL010000041.1:1582-4082 GCF_015351275.1 Pseudoclavibacter sp. VKM Ac-2867 | reverse complement strand
GTTCGCGGTTGAGACAGCTGGGAAGTCGTTACGCCATTCGTGCAGGTCGGAACTTACCCGACAAGGAATTTCGCTACCTTAGGATGGTTATAGTTACCACCGCCGTTTACTGGGGCTTAAATTCAGAGCTTCGCCGAAGCTAACCCTTCCTCTTAACCTTCCAGCACCGGGCAGGCGTCAGTCCGTATACATCGTCTTGCGACTTCGCACGGACCTGTGTTTTTGATAAACAGTCGCTTCCCACTGGTCTCTGCGGCCATCAATGCGCTTTCAGGAGTAAATCCCTATACGCCTCAGGCCCCCCTTCTCCCGAAGTTACGGGGGCATTTTGCCGAGTTCCTTAACCACGATTCTCTCGATCTCCTTGGTATTCTCTACCTGATCACCTGTGTCGGTTTGGGGTACGGGCGACTAAAACCTCGCGTCGATGCTTTTCTTGGCAGCAGAGGATCACCGACTACCTCACCGAAGTGAGTTCCGCGTCAGATCTCAGGCTTCACGAGTGACGGATTTGCCTATCACTCACCCTACGTCCTTGCCCGGATTCAACCAATCACCCGGTTCGGCTACCTTTCTGCGTCACACCTGTTAATACGCTAACCGCACCAGAACGGGGTCGAGCGCTAGGCTCCCCACCCACCCGAAGGCGGACGAAGAGATTCAGACTCTTAGCACTACTGGATTAGCTTGGGCGGTTTTTCGCCGGCCACGGGAATATCAACCCGTTGTCCATCGACTACGCCTGTCGGCCTCGCCTTAGGTCCCGGCTTACCCAGGGCAGATTAGCTTGACCCTGGAACCCTTGATCATTCGGAGGACGGGTTTCTCACCCGTCTTTCGCTACTCATGCCTGCATTCTCACTCGTGTAGCGTCCACGGCTGGTTTCCACCGCCGCTTCACTCGCCACACGACGCTCTCCTACCCATCCACACGACTGGACCACGAAGGCCTGTCTATAAATATGAATGCCACAACTTCGGTGGCGTGCTTGAGCCCCGTTACATTGTCGGCGCGGAATCACTTGACCAGTGAGCTATTACGCACTCTTTCAAGGGTGGCTGCTTCTAAGCCAACCTCCTGGTTGTCTGTGCAACTCCACATCCTTTTCCACTTAGCACGCGCTTTGGGACCTTAGTTGGTGGTCTGGGTTGTTTCCCTCTCGACTATGAAGCTTATCCCCCACAGTCTCACTGCTGCGCTCTCACTTACCGGCATTCGGAGTTTGGCTGACGTCAGTAAGCTTTTGGGCCCCATCGGCCATCCAGTAGCTCTACCTCCGGTAAGAAACACGCAACGCTGCACCTAAATGCATTTCGGAGAGAACCAGCTATCACGAAGTTTGATTGGCCTTTCACCCCTAACCACAGCTCATCCCCCCAGTTTTCAACCTAGGTGGGTTCGGTCCTCCACGAAGTCTTACCTTCGCTTCAACCTGGCCATGGATAGATCACTTCGCTTCGGGTCTAGGACATGCGACTGAATCGCCCTATTCAGACTCGCTTTCGCTACGGCTGCCCCACACGGGTTAACCTCGCCACATATCACTAACTCGCAGGCTCATTCTTCAAAAGGCACGCCGTCACAGCTACAAGGCTGCTCCGACGGATTGTAAGCAAACGGTTTCAGGTACTATTTCACTCCCCTCCCGGGGTACTTTTCACCTTTCCCTCACGGTACTTGTCCGCTATCGGTCATCTGGGAGTATTTAGGCTTATCAGGTGGTCCTGACAGATTCACACGGGATTTCTCGGGCCCCGTGCTACTTGGGATACTCTTCAACGTCAATACACGCATTTCGACTACGGGACTCGCACCCCCTCTGGTCAGCCATTCAAAGCTGTTCGTCTATACGCTATTGTCACGCCCACTGCCTGGTAGAGCAGCATGAAAAGTCCCACAACCCCGACCGTGCAACCCCTACCAGGTATCACACACGACCGGTTTAGCCTGATCCGCGTTCGCTCGCCACTACTAACGGAATCACTGTTGTTTTCTCTTCCTGTGGGTACTGAGATGTTTCACTTCCCCACGTTCCCTCTACCCGCCCTATATATTCAGGCGGGAGTCACCAGGTCACCACAAGGGGCCTAGCGGGGTTTCCCCATTCGGAAATCCTCGGATCAAAGTTCGATTATCAACTCCCCGAGGCTTATCGCAGATTTCTACGTCCTTCTTCGGCTCCAGATGCCAAGGCATCCACCGTTTGCTCTTAAAGATTTGATTTACACATGAGTAGCCAATCATTTCATTCTCAGAAACTCTTGACTAAAATTGCTGAACACCACAAACACCACCCGAAGGCAACATTCGCAGCATTCAAGATGCTCGCGTCCACTGTGTAGTTCTCAACATACGATCGGTACCAACACCCACCAACACAAAGCCGGCGAACGAAGGCCCAAGAGTCCGATCCACCACCATCCGAAGACGACAGCAGGCCCGGTCCCTCAGGACCCAACAGCGTGCACACCAATACCCATCACCACCCACATGTTTCCA
>NZ_JADKSL010000041.1:0-1482 GCF_015351275.1 Pseudoclavibacter sp. VKM Ac-2867 | reverse complement strand
CCCCGAAAGGCGTACTCCACACGAACAACAACAAGCACCGAATAGTCAAATGTTCCACCCATGAGCGCCACCGATCGACATTCGCGACCGAAATGACTTCAGCTCCACACCCAAACGGATGCGTGCTAAGTGCTCCTTAGAAAGGAGGTGATCCAGCCGCACCTTCCGGTACGGCTACCTTGTTACGACTTAGTCCTAATTACCGATCCCACCTTCGACGGCTCCCTCCAAAAGGTTAGGCCACCGGCTTCGGGTGTTACCGACTTTCATGACTTGACGGGCGGTGTGTACAAGGCCCGGGAACGTATTCACCGCAGCGTTGCTGATCTGCGATTACTAGCGACTCCGACTTCATGGGGTCGAGTTGCAGACCCCAATCCGAACTGAGACTGGCTTTTTGGGATTCGCTCCACCTCGCGGTATTGCAGCCCATTGTACCAGCCATTGTAGCATGCGTGAAGCCCAAGACATAAGGGGCATGATGATTTGACGTCATCCCCACCTTCCTCCGAGTTGACCCCGGCAGTCTCATATGAGTTCCCACCATTACGTGCTGGCAACATACGACGAGGGTTGCGCTCGTTGCGGGACTTAACCCAACATCTCACGACACGAGCTGACGACAACCATGCACCACCTGTATACCGACCTTGCGGGGCGAACATTTCTGAACGTTTCCGGTATATGTCAAGCCTTGGTAAGGTTCTTCGCGTTGCATCGAATTAATCCGCATGCTCCGCCGCTTGTGCGGGCCCCCGTCAATTCCTTTGAGTTTTAGCCTTGCGGCCGTACTCCCCAGGCGGGGCGCTTAATGCGTTAGCTACGACACGGAAACCGTGGAATGGTCCCCACATCTAGCGCCCAACGTTTACGGCATGGACTACCAGGGTATCTAATCCTGTTCGCTCCCCATGCTTTCGCTCCTCAGCGTCAGTAATGGCCCAGAGATCTGCCTTCGCCATCGGTGTTCCTCCTGATATCTGCGCATTCCACCGCTACACCAGGAATTCCAATCTCCCCTACCACACTCTAGTCTGCCCGTACCCACTGCAGACCCGAGGTTGAGCCTCGGGATTTCACAGCAGACGCGACAAACCGCCTACGAGCTCTTTACGCCCAATAATTCCGGACAACGCTTGCACCCTACGTATTACCGCGGCTGCTGGCACGTAGTTAGCCGGTGCTTTTTCTGCAGGTACCGTCACTTTCGCTTCTTCCCTACTAAAAGAGGTTTACAACCCGAAGGCCGTCATCCCTCACGCGGCGTTGCTGCATCAGGCTTTCGCCCATTGTGCAATATTCCCCACTGCTGCCTCCCGTAGGAGTCTGGGCCGTGTCTCAGTCCCAGTGTGGCCGGTCACCCTCTCAGGCCGGCTACCCGTCGTCGCCTTGGTGAGCCATTACCTCACCAACAAGCTGATAGGCCGTGAGCCGATCCATAACCAAAAAATCTTTCCAAACACAGACCATGCGATCGTGTTA
>NZ_JADKSL010000040.1:0-8226 GCF_015351275.1 Pseudoclavibacter sp. VKM Ac-2867 | reverse complement strand
CGCTTCGGGATGGGAAGCTACCCATCCCGAAGCGAGAAACTCATCCCGAGAAATCGTGCGGGCCGGGCGCGGAGGCGTTGACCTCCGCACCCGGCGGTCGTGGACTAGTGCGCCATCTCGCCCTGGAGCGATGCGGCGACCGGCACGTCGGCGTCGACGGGCGCCTTGCGTACCCACTTCTTGAGGGCGACGACGGTGAGCGCCGAGATGACCATGCCGATGATGATGGCGAGGACGAACCAGAGCAGGTTGCCGATGGCGAAGAACACGAAGATTCCGCCGTGGGGTGCCTGCGAGGTGACGCCCATGGCCATGGTGATGGCGCCCGTTGCCGCGCCGCCGAGCATGCTGGCAGGGATCACGCGCAGCGGGTCGGCTGCGGCGAACGGGATGGCGCCTTCGGAGATGAAGGCGGCACCGAGCAGCCAGGCCGCGCGACCGTTCTCCTTCTCCACGGGGGAGAAGAGGCGGGGCGCGATGGACGTTGCGAGTGCCATGGCGAGCGGCGGGACCATACCGGCGGCCATGACGGTTGCCATGATCATCCACGGTGCCTGGTTGTCGAACGAACCCGCACCGAGGCCGGCGACGGCGAACGCGTAGGCGACCTTGTTGACGGGGCCTCCGAGGTCGAAGCACATCATGGTGCCGAGGATGATGCCGAGGAGGACCGCGCTTGCGCCGGTGAGGCCCGTGAGCCAGCTGTTGAGGCCGTTCGTGAGGGCTGCGATGGGTCCGCCGAGGAGGATGACCATGAGTCCGGAGGCGATGATGGAGGCGATCAGCGGGATGATGACGACGGGCATGAGGCCGCGCATCCACCGCGGTACGTTCCACGAGCCGATCCAGTAGGCCGCGCCACCTGCGATGAGGCCACCGACGATGCCGCCGATGAAGCCGGCGCCCATGATGCCTGCGACGGCACCGGCGACGAATCCGGGTGCGATACCTGGCCGGTCCGCGATGGCGTAGGCGATGTAGCCGGCGAGGGCTGGTACGAGGAAGCCCATCGAGGCCTGCCCGATGGCGGATGCGACGGCGCCGAGGTAGACGAGGAGGCCCGAGCGGGTTGCCTCGTCCGGGGGCAGGTTGAAGAGGGAGTTCTGCAGGATGATGTCCGTGTTGCGGCCATCGCTGACGATGTCGTAGCCGCCGAGGAGGAATCCGAGGGCGATGAGGAGGCCACCACCTGCGACGAACGGGATCATGTAGCTGACGCCGGTGAGCAGCCAGCGCTTGATGCGGGCGCCGACGCTCTCGTTTGCGGTGTTCTCGGAGGCTTCGCTGGAGTCCGCTGCGGGGACGCGCTTCGCGTTCGGGTCCTTGGCAGCGGCGACGGCTTCGTTGAGCAGCTCGTCCGGGTGGTCGATGCCGCGCTTCACGGGCGACTGCACGACAGGCTTGCCGGCAAACCGGCCGCGGTCGCGCACATCGACGTCGTTGGCGAAGATGACGGCATCGGCGCGCTTGATGATGGCGGGGTCGAGGGGGGTGACCTTCGAGGAACCCTGCGGCTCGACGTAGAACTCGATGCCCATCTCCTTGGCCTTCGCCGTGAGCGCATCCGCCGACATGAAGGTGTGGGCGATGCCGGTGGCGCAGGAGGTGACGGCGACGATCACGGGGCCGGTAGATGCGCCGCTCGCGGCGGGGGCTGCCTGTGCGGCTGCGGCTGCTGGCTTCTCTTCCTCGGGCTCGAGTGCCTTCTCGACGATCGCGACGATCTCTTCCGGGGTGGTCGCGGCGCGGAGCGAGTCGTTGAACTCGGGGACCATGAGGGAGCGGGCGAGCTTCGAGAGCATCTGGAGGTGCTCGTCGTGGGCGCCGTCCGGGGCCGCGATGAAGAACACGAGGTCGCTTGGGCCGTCGTGAGCGCCGAAGTCGACGCCTGGCGTGAGGCGCGACATGGCGAGGGTGGCCTCGGTGACGGCGCCGGAGCGGCAGTGGGGGATGGCGATGCCGCCGGGGACGCCTGTGGCGCCCTGCTCTTCGCGGGCGAGGGCGTCGGCGGCGAGCGCCGCGGCGTCGGTCGCGCGGCCTTGCGAGACGACGCGTTCGGCCAGGTTGCGGATGACATCGGTCTTGTCCGCACCCAGGTCGACGTCGAGGGCGACGAGCCCTGGCGTGATGTAGGTGGTCATGATGCGTTCTCCTTGGTGCTGCTTGCGAGGTGGGTGATGCGGACGAGGTCCGGTCGTGTCTGTTCTGGGGAGGGGACTCCGCTGCCCGGCAGAGAAGCGGCGGCGCTTCCGTGGGCGACGGCTTGGGCGAGGGCGCGTTCGGGGGCTGCCCCGGTGACGCTCGCGAGCAGGTAGCCGGCGAGCGACGAGTCGCCCGCTCCGACGGTGCTGCGCACGCGAGTGGGTGGCGGGGCGGCGAAGAGGCTTGTCGTGGCGTCACGGTAGATGGCGCCGGCTCCGCCGAGGGTGGCGAGGACGGCGTCGGCTCCGTGCTCGAGGGCCCAGCCCGCTGCGTCGGCAGCGAGCTGCGGGTCGGCTTCGAGGGCGTCTCCGTCGGCGATGCCGCTCAGCTCGGCGAGCTCGAAGGCATTCGGCTTGATGAGCTGCACGCGGGTTCCGGATGCGAGGAGCGCTTTGAGCGGTGCGTCGGAGCTGTCGACGGCGACGCTGGGTGCGGCCTCGCCGAGCTCTGCGCGAACCGCCTCGATGAGGGCTGCGTAGAAGGAGGAGTCGAGGCCGAGTGGCAGGGAGCCTGCGAGGACAAGCCATTCGGCGTCGCGGGATGCTGCGATGACGGCTACGACGAGGGCGTCTGCTTCGTCTGCGGTGAGGTGGGGCCCTGGCTCGTTGAGCTTGGTGGTGGTTCCGTCCCCCTCGGTGATGGCGAAGTTGGTGCGAACTCTGCCTTCGATGCGCACGGGCAGCATCCGCAGTCCTTCGGCTTCGACGAGGTGCGTGAAGTCGTCATCGGCGGAGGCTGGGAAGACGGCGAGGTTGTCGAGCTTGGAGGCGCGGAGGGCGCGGGACACGTTGATGCCCTTGCCGCCGGCCTGCGATTCGCTGCCGGTGAGGCGCTGGACGTCGCCGCGAGCGAGCTCGTGGGGGAGGGCGAGGGTTCTGTCGATTGCCGGGTTGGCGGTGACGGTGACGATCATGCGAGCACTGCTTCCACGTCGTTCTCGGTGAGCGCGGCGGCGAGTGCCGTTCGCGGGGGCTGGTCGGTGACCAGTGCATCGACGCTGGAGAGCGGTGCGATGTGGGTGAGGGCGTCTTGGTCGAACTTGGAGGCGTCGACGGCCACGACGACGCGTCTGGCGCCTCGGCACATGGCGGATTTCACGGCTGCTTCGTCGGGGTCCGGGGTGCTGAGCCCGAAATCGGCGCTGATGCCGTTGGTGCCGATGAAGGCGAGGTCTGGGCGGAGCGCGGCGAGCTGCGTGAGGGCGCTGGGGCCGACGGCAGCGCTGGTGAGGCCTCGCACGCGTCCGCCGATGGCGATCGTGGTGAGTTCGCTGCGTGCGGCGAGGAGGGCGAGGATGGGGAGCGAGTTGCTGATGACCTGCAGCTTGGCGAGTTCGTCGGCGGGGCGTCGGACGAGGGCGGCGGCGATTTCGGCGGTTGTCGTTCCGGCATCGATGAGGATGGACCCGTTGAAGCCGCGGGGGATGAGCCGCTCTGCGGCTTCGCCGATGCGGACCTTCGCGTCGTGGTTGAGGGGCTGGCGTTCGGCGACTGCGGTTTCGGCGAGGCTGCCGAGGGAGTTGCCGACGGCGCCGCCGTGGACCCGCCTGACGAGGCTCTCCAGCTCGAGCTGGTCGAGGTCTCGGCGGATCGTCTCGGGGGTGACGTCGAGGTCGCTCGCGAGTTCTCGCACGGCGACTTTCCCGTGCTGCGTGATGCGTTCGAGGATGAGCGCGTGCCGCTCCGTTGCGTACATGGATGCTCCTGTGCGATCCGGGTGTTGGTTCTGGTGGAGAGCGTACGCGGCAAACGGACGTAAAACAAGAGAAGCAAAGATAAACACAGAAAGACGCCGGAAGCCCGGCGTTGCTACGCTCCAGGGCGTGCCAGAACTCGACGATGCTCAGACCGTTCACGACGCCGACCAGTTCACTCCCGATGAGCTCCGAGCGTTCCTCGACCTCGCGGTGACGGTGGCGACGGAGGCCGCCGAGCTCGTCGCTGCTCGCCGCCTGGAGGGGGTGGCCGTCGCCGACACGAAGTCGTCGTCGGTCGACATCGTCACCGCCTCCGACAGGGAGTCGGAGGCGCACATCCGTCGTCGTCTCGAGGCACTGCGCCCCGGCGACGGGTTCTTCGGCGAGGAATCGGACGCGTCTGCGAGCACGACGGGGCTCACCTGGGTGGTCGACCCCATCGATGGCACCGTCAACTATCTCTACGGCTACCCCAACTACGCGGTGAGCGTCGCCGTGGTCGTCGGCGACCCGGGGTCGGAGCCCTCGAGCTTCACGACCCTCGCCGCGGCCGTCGTGAACCCGGAGGGGCGCGAGACCTTCACGGCGGTGCGTGGCCAGGGTGCGTGGTGCAACGGCGAGCGACTTGAAGTGGATGCTGCCCCTCCTCTCGAGCTCGCTCTTGTCGGCACGGGGTTCAGCTACTCCGCCCAGCGCCGGGTGCAGCAGGCTGAGCAGTGGATGACGCTGTCCGGGCACGTGCGCGACCTGCGCCGTGTGGGGGCCGCTTCCCTCGACCTGTGCAACATCGCGATCAACCGACTGGATGCCTACTACGAGTCGGGGCTGAACCCCTGGGATCATGCCGGTGCTGCTCTGGTTGCCCGTGAGGCGGGTGCAGTTGTCGTGGGTGAGGGGCTCGGGCGCGAGGGGCGGCGGCTGATCATCGCCGCGAGGCCGGGTCTGGAGCAGGAGCTCGTTCGCTACGTCAGGGTCCTGACGGACGAGTAGCGCTGCCCCTCGCGGGCGGCTCCTGACGGCTCGGCGTGGTTTGTAACGGCTCAGGCTGGGTTCGGCTCGCCCGGGTGTGGGGTGAATTCAGACGCGATCGAGGACGCCTCCTCCTGTCCGTCTCCCGCGTGTTTCCGGGCGTGGCGGCCCGAGTCGCAGCCGTCTCGACCGGGCGAGGCCGAGGAGGATTCCCTGGAGACCTTGAAGTTTCCGTGACCTGCGCGTTACTATTTACCAGTTCGTTATAAACCGCGGTAAGGATATGAATCGTTGACTTCCCTTCTCACATCGGGCCAGGAGCAGGCTCTGCCGGCGCCCATGACCCGTCGAGAACTCCGCGAAGCAGAGCGTCTCGCATCGCTCGCGACCATCGCACCGGCGGCAACTCCCGAAGCCTTCAGCTCGCGCCGCGCTCGGCGTGAGGCGGAGCGCACGACGGCTCCCGTCGCCTCGGCCCCAGTCATCACGGCAGCGCTCGCACCGAAGATCGTCTCGGCTGGCCAGGCCGAGACTGCTCCGGTCGTCTCCGCACCAGCCCCGGCCCCGGCGTCCATCTCCACGCCGAGCATCGCCGAGGTTGCCCAGATCCGCTCGGACGACACCGAGTCGACGGCACGCATCGAGCGAGCCTCGGTCGCGGTGCTCGAGGTTCCGCTGAGCTTCGCTCGCAACGAAGAGGCGCTCCGTCCCGAGGTCGACAGCAAGACGGGCCGTCGCGGACTCGTTCGCGTCAAGAACTCGGAGAAGTCGCACAAGAAGCGCGGCGCGCTCCTTCGCGGCGCAGCTGGCGTCACGGCGCTCGGCTTCGCCGCCACCATCGCCGTCGTCTCGACGATGCCCGCGAACGCCACCTCCACGCAGGAAGATCAGGTCGCAGGCGACAGCTCAGCAGCGCTCGCCGACGCCGTCTCCTCGGTCCCCGGCCAGACCCTCACGGTCGCCGGCGGCGAAGCCACCACGGTCGAGCGCGAAGACGCCTACGCCGTCACGACCATGGGGTCGGCCACGGCGGCCAACCTCATGAGCCTCGTCGACCGCGGCACGTACAAGAACGACCTGTCCTCGACGGTCCAGTGGCCCTTCCCGGTCGGCGTCGCCATCACCGACGACTTCGGTCCTCGCGTCTCGCCCGGCGGCATCGGCAGCACGAACCACATGGGCATCGACTTCGCACCTGCGCAGGGCACGCCGATCGGCGCGATCGCCGGTGGCACGGTCACGAGCGTCACCCCGACCGACAACGGCGGACTCGGCGTGCACGTCATCGTGCAGCACGTTATCAACGGCCAGAGCTACGAGAGCGTCTACGGCCACATGCTGACCGGCTCCATCGGCGTCAAGGTCGGCGACGTCGTCAAGGTCGGCGACGAGCTCGGCAAGGTCGGCAACACGGGCGCATCCACTGGCCCTCACCTGCACCTCGAGGTGCACACGGCGGATGGCAACAAGATCGACCCGATCGCCTTCCTCACGCAGTTCAACAACGTTTCCACGGTCGTCACGATGCCCGGCGAGAGCGCGGGCGCGTAACACGCGGCACACCACGAGGGTGGTGTTCTCACGGGGTTCCGTGAGGTGCTATCCTCATCTGGTGCCATTCCGAGCCACAAGCTCGATTGGCATCTTGCCCCGATAGCTCAGTGGTAGAGCACTTCCATGGTAAGGAAGGGGTCGTCGGTTCAAACCCGACTCGGGGCTCTGATCTTGGGTGCGAAAGCATCCTCGACACCCATGGCTGGGTAGCTCAGTTGGTGAGAGCGCACGACTCATAATCGTGAGGTCGAGAGTTCGAATCTCTCTCCAGCTACAGATCAAGACCCGGTTGCCATTCTGGCCACCGGGTCTTCTGCATTCCGGATGCTCCTCTGGGCCCCGGTCGCTCTTCTGCATTCCGGCATGGTCCTCTACGTTCGGGGCGGCATAGGCTTGTCTGGCCGAGCCCCCTCTCGGCAGAATCATCGTGAGGTCACATGCCAGAACGCTCGTCCACTCCCAAGATCGCCTTCCTCGATGTCGACGGCACGATCCTCGACCACGGTCGCCGGATAGCGCCCTCCACCGTCCGCGCGATTCGGGAGGCTCGCGCCGCTGGCCACCTCGTCTACCTGTGCACGGGGCGAGCAGCGGGGCACATCCCTGAGTCGGTTCTCGAGATCGGCTTCGACGGGGCCGTGACGAACGGGGGTGCGTTCGCCAAGGTGGGTGACGTTCTCGTGCACGGGGAGACCATGCCGAGGGCAGAGCTCGACGCGCTGCTCGCGCACTTCGAGGAGTACGAGCTCCACTACCTCCTGCAGACCAACCGGCGGGTGTACGCCTCGGCGCGTACTCGAGCTGCCATCCAGGAGCACCTTGCGGCTGCCCGCGTCGACAAGTCGGAGCCGCAGACGGCGCCGCAGGCCGGCTTCTCTGCAGAGCCGATCGAGGACGCCCCGCTCGACGAGATCGCGAAGGCCGTCTTCTTCACCGAGGAAGCCGGTGCTGTGGAGCGTGCGCGGCAGGAGTTCGGCGAGCGATTCCACATCGTGCGCGGGAGCATGCCCCTGCCTGGTGGTTCGGACGGCGAGATCGGGTTGCACGGAACGACGAAGGGCGCCGCGATCGAGAAGGTGCTCGAGCACCTCGGGCTCGACCGTGCTGATGCGATCGGCATCGGCGACAGCTGGAACGATGTCGAGATGTTCGAGGTGTGCGGCGTCGGAATCGCGATGGGCAACGCAGCCCTTGAGCTGCAGGAGCTCGCGGACGAAGTCACATCGACGGTGCTGGAGAACGGCATCTTCGACGCGTTTGCACGCCACGGGCTCGTGACGGCGGATGCGGCTGCCCTGAGCTGAGTTTCACTCAGGCAGGCGGGCGCGTCCCTCCTCACGTCAGGGTGCGCCGGCCGGGATAGTCGATCCGGGCGATGACTGGCCGTTCCAACGGGGACCCGCCCTCCGGGGCAGGCCGAAGCGAGGCGGGCACCGCATGCCGACTCAGCACTCGACCGCCGAGTCAACGTCCCTCCTGGTCTGCGACACGCCCGGGTTGCGCCCTGGTTTGACCCCAGGAACGGCGCGAGGGTAAGTTACACAGGTTGCTTCCGAGCGGCCGGGAAATCGGCTTGAAGGAGCACAACGAAACTGAACATCAGGACCTGGAATGTCCAGTGGCAATTGCGAATCTCGCACAGCCCAAGTTGACAAGGTTCCAAACCTGATGTAGGTTAGAGAGGTTGCTCTCGGGAGAAGGTCGAACAGGCCGGAAACGAGAAGCGTCCGATTCTTGAGAACTCAACAGCGTGCACTATGTCAAATGCCAATTTGATCCCGTGCCTCTTCCTTTGGAGGGGGTAA
>NZ_JADKSL010000004.1:0-218808 GCF_015351275.1 Pseudoclavibacter sp. VKM Ac-2867 | reverse complement strand
GTCGGCACGGTGTCAGCGCCGCAGGGTGCGGCGCCGACTCGCGTTGAGCTACTTGCCGGGTGCGGACTCGCCGAGCTCCTCGAGGATCCGATTCAGGTCCGCGATGGACGCGAAATCGACGACGATCTGGCCCTTGGTGCGCCGCAGGGTGACCTTGACGCGGGTGTTGAGGCGGTCGCCGAGCTGCTCGCCGATCTCGTCGAGATACCCGGTGAGGCCGCTGCGGGGCTCCTTGTGGATGGGTGCCTGAGTGTCTGCCTTGGCGCTGCTCGACTTCGCAGCGGCAGCCTCGGCCGAGCGAACGCTCAGATCCTCGTTGACGATCTTGTCGGCAAGCTGCTGCATGGCTGCCGGTTCGCCCGCGCTGAGGATCGCACGCGCGTGACCGGCTGAGAGCACACCGGCTGCGACACGACGCTGAACCTCCAGTGGAAGGCGAAGGAGGCGCAGCGTGTTGCTGATCTGCGGGCGTGATCGACCGATTCGCTCGGCGAGCACCTCCTGCGTGATCCCGAAGTCGTTGAGCAGCTGCTGGTAAGCGGATGCCTCCTCGAGCGGGTTGAGCTGACTGCGGTGCAGGTTCTCGAGGAGCGCGTCACGCAGCATGACGTCGTCTTCGGTATTTCGGATGACTGCGGGGATGCTCGAGAGACCGGCTGCCTTCGTTGCCCGGAGGCGACGCTCACCCATGATGAGCTCGAAGTCGGCTTCGTCACGAAGCGGATGGTCGGCTGGGATCGGGCGAACGACGATCGGCTGGAGCACCCCGAACTCGCGCACGGAGATGATGAGCTCTTGGAGCGCGGCTTCGTCGAACTCGGTTCGGGGCTGGTGCGCGTTCGGAACGATCCGGCTCGGGTCCAGGGCGCGCAGGGTCGCACCAGGGATCTCGATGAGGCCGTCGCCATCGCCGCCGTTGTCGCCGTTGCTTTCGTTGCCCGGCGCAGGGGCTGGGTCGAGCGCTTCGGACGAGGACTCTGAGGCCGGAGCGGTGGTGCTCGTCAGGTCTTGGGTGTCGTCGACCATGCTGATTGAATCGATGTTCTTCGATCCAGTCGCAGGGCTCGGAGCGGCGGCGGTGCTCGGGGGTGTCTTCACAGCCGTGGCGCGGGCCTTGGTTCCGGCTGGCGCCTTCGCCGCGGGTGTCCTTGTTGCTGCCGCTTTAGCGGCCGGTGCCTTTGTTGTCGTGGTTTTCGCGCGACTTGCGCGAGTAGCGGGGGCCTTCTTCTCTGCACCCACCTCTGAAGTCCTGGCGCCGTCTTTGGCTGCCTCTTCGGTGACGGCGTCGGCGTCACGAGCGGACGTTGCCGTCTTATTTCCTGCATTGGTACGCGTCGATGCAGTCGTCGGATAGGCGGGCGTGTCACTGTCGAAGAACACGTCGGAAGGGCGAGATGCGCCTCGATCTGACGTGGGGATGAGTGCCCCGATGCCCCGACCGAGTCCGGTCCGTTTTTTTGTAGCCATGTTCTTTATGCTCCTCGCTGGGCGATTTCGACGGCCGCTTCGAGATACGCGATCGCGCCGGTCGAGGTTGGTTCGTGGGAAATGATGGTCTTGCCGAAGCTCGGGGCTTCCGAGATACGGACGGTGCGGGGAATGGCGACCTTCAGCGTCTCCTGCGGAAAGTGCTCTCGCACGTCGGCGGCGACCTCTTGCGACAGGTTGGTGCGCCCGTCGTACATCGTCAGCAGGATCGTCGTGAGTCGAAGCTGCGGGTTGAGATCCTGTGACAGGAGGTTGAGGTTCGAGATCAGCTGTCCGAGTCCCTCAAGTGCGTAGTACTCGCATTGGATGGGAATGAGCACCTCACGCGCAGCGACAAATGCGTTGATCGTCAGCAGGCCGAGCGAGGGAGGGCAGTCGATGAAGACGTAGTGGAACTCCTGCTCGGTGCCCGTGGTCTCGTCCAGGAGTCCCGCGATTGCCTGACGCAAGCGGTAGTCGCGCTTGTCGAGGTTGACGAGCTCGATTTCAGCGCCCGCCAGGTCAAGTGTTGCCGGCACGCACCAGAGGGTGTCGATATCGGGGCACTGCTGCATGAGTTCGCTCAGTGGTTCTCCATCGAGGAGTGCCTCGTAGGTTCCCGCGGTCTCACCCCGGTGTTCGATGCCGAGCGCAGTGGATGCGTTGCCCTGGGGGTCGAGGTCGATGACCAGGACCCGAGCACCGAGCGTCGCCAGGGCCGCCGCGAGGTTGACCGCCGTTGTAGTCTTCCCGACTCCACCCTTCTGGTTGGAGATCGTGAAGATGCGCGTGTGGTCGGGGAGGGGAACCTCTCTCTTGACCAGGTTCTTTCTCCGTTGGTTCAGTTCAGAGAGGGCCGTCGCGAGCGGTGAGTCGTCGAGCTGCGACGCTGGTGGCGAAGCGGCATCGCCGGCAGATGAAGCTTTCAAGAATGCTCTCCCTCAAGTAGACGTCTCAATTGTGCCCCAGATCGCACGCGAAAACGCGGTGACGCTCAGGCTTGTGGAATCAGTGCACAGTGCAGCGGCGGTAGGTTTCACGTGGAACATCGGCTTCGCATAATCAACTTCAGCTAGAAGGTTGAGGTGTCGCGCGGCACAGCAGAAGCTACTCACTCGTTCCGGCAGAGGCATCGACGGATGCAATGCAACGCACCAGGCCCGAGCCCTGCCACTCTAAGACCACGAAGACCTTTAAGAGCGAGCAAGGTCGGGCAGCGCACAGACACTCGCACCGCGCGTATGCACGCGCGGGCTCAAGGGTGGACGAATACACGAACTGTTCCACGTGAAACGCTGGTCATCGGACAGCTGCACGAAGAGACGAGGGTCCGGGAGTAGTTTCCCGTCTGTCCGAAGGAGCCCGCAGCTCGCGGAGCCGCATCTGCTTGAAATGACTGCGATGTTCAGAACCCGGCAACTGGAGTGCATCACGCTGGGTAGCTACCGCTCCGAACACGGCAGCCCCATCCCGCGTCGAGGGCACCGTCTACCGCCAACAGCAAGCACTCTGAACATCAGGACGGAGCCAGTGACAATGGTCCGTAGGACCGTCACCGCGTCCTTCTGGCGGGGCAAAACTGAAACTCTCAGATCTGGTGGCCCCGGTGCTGACCAGACCTGCGGGCTTGGATCTTGGGGATCTACGTGGCCAGCGAACACCGACGACATTCAAGAGCCCGGCTGCTTTGTTGTCATCGTGAGTGGCGGTACTGTCCCGGTTCCGCAGCCCCGGGATCAACCGGTGCAGTGAGTCGCTAGGCAGTGAGACAAGTTCCGTCTGGCTAACGGAACCGCGGACTCATGCTCTGTGGTGAGCTCAAATCAGGAGACGGGCCCGGGTAACGCGGTGGCTGACGGGCCAACGCGGCGCGCGGGGCGCGGGGCGCTACGATTTCGCTCGCACCTCACCACCTCTCGACGAATGCGTTTCACGTGGAACGTCCCGAATGACCACCCACTGCGCGCTTCTTTGCAAGGACGTCGAGCGAGCCCGGCCTCGCCCTCGACCTCGACCGCATTGAGAATGCGGCCGACTGAACACCGGAGATTGTCCTGCATACGAACTAGCTCAAGACAATGACACCGCAACCTCTGAGGTGCTTCTCCAAGCAGGGTGTGAGCACCGAGTCTTGTCTGTGCGCGACGCACAATCCCGGCTCAGCGGACCGGCCAATGGTCGTCATCGTCGCTCCACGATGCCCGACAGGGAGCATCGCTCTGTTGTCAGGCCCGGTAGGGCTGACTAAGCGGTAGGACTGACTAAGCCCGACGAGCCACCTGTTCGTCCAGCCACCGTTCCAGGGAGGCTCCCGCGTGTTCAGGACAGCCCTAGAGCGCCCGGTCCCTCTGCAGAAGTCCGACAGCGAAACAGTTCAGCGCGAGATTTCGTCTCAAGCTGCGACAAGACAGTGGAGCGTAGAAAGAAGGCCGAATCGCCTGGTCCCACACCACACAACAAGGACGCGCAACGCTGGAGCGCGGAGACGCGGTACATAATCACACCGGCCGCCTACGCACGTGACTCCTGTCCTGTGTTGCAGGTTCGCCGGCTATCGCAGCCCTTTGGCGTTGACCATAGGCGTACTCGAGATCCGAAAAGAAGGGCAGCGTCGTCTAATCGATCCGTTTCACGTGGAACACACCGAGTCGTTAGCCCGTCTTCGAGAGATGCCGTGCGTGGTCCGCGGGCGAGAAAGTCGGAAGGACGGGTAGGTATCCCGACGCATCGAACGCTAGTGCACTTCAACCGAAGCGCGGCTGCGCCCGTCGTATCCATTCTCAGCCTCGGTGTCCGCCAATATTTCGGCGTGGGCCAGGATTGCAGACCGATCTGCCCTGTTCCGTTCAAGGCCCGCGCCCTCACCTCAGTAGACGATGTCGTTCAGCCCGCGCGGGCGGGAAGCGACGAACAAGATCGCAAACCGACCAGAGAGAGAGAGAGAGAGAGAGAGCACATCCGTACGCACCTGGAGGACTAACCTAGCTACCTAGCTTCGCACCACAGCCACCCATCGCTGCGGGCCATGGAGCCGGACAGTCAAAGTCACGATGACTGCAGTGCGTAAGGATCAGACCTGTGCGGTGTGGTGTGATGCCCCTGTGAGCCACCGAGCCGCGGAGTTCGGTCGGCTAGTTCGTGGCCGGTGAGGGGCTCAGCATCACCCAGTTTGCTCCTTCACGTCGCCCCTGGCCCTGTGCTGCATGTGCGTTTTCAGGGATACCGATCCGAGGCTACTGCCTCATGTGGCTGCGTCTTTCTCAGCGAGATCTACTCGAACTTCGTTCCACGTGAAACATGAGCACAGAAGCGGGTTCTCATCAGCCCCGTTGGACGCGCAGCCTGCACCCAAGCCCTCGGGGCCCGGTTCTGCTGGCGTACAGACCTACAGACCTACAGGACTACAGGGCTACAGGGCTACAGGGCCACTAACAGCGGCACCCACCGTGGCTACTGGACAGACTGCCGACGGGACTCTCTCGTTCGATTACTCGGTGCGTCGGTACGTCCTGCTCCTACTCCCAGTGGTCACGAGGCCTCACAGCTCGTAGAGCGACCCAGCAGGCACGCGCCTTCCCTGAAGAAGGTCTCGGTCCTTGGGTCGTTGGGATCGAAAAACTGACGCCAGGTATCGGTTGTTCAATGACCCAGAAATTGGAACCCCAGAGTCCATTCCGAGGCAAAGAAGGCCAAAGATCAGACGCCAAAATGCAATGGATACCGAGCGCACCCTCACCTCTCGCTGCGTACCTCGATAACCATGGTGGGTTTGGTGAACAGATCGGATCGCATTCGCCCTCGCAACCACGGCTACGACCACTGCTGCGGCCACGAGCGACGACTGCGGCCACGAGCGACGACTGCGACCACGGGCGTCATGCGACTCGGGCCGCCGTCGCCAGCGCTTTCAACGCCTGGTTCTCTCCTGCTGAGTCCGCGTTGCGGCACAACCCTAAGTACCCCAACCCACCGGAGAACCGAGTCGAGTCCAGATGTTCTACGCCTCTAGTTCGCAGCTATCCGTGACTAGAAGCCAAGCTCCACCCCACCGGTCGAATAGAGCACTGTCGGTGATTCTCGGCCCCTGGGCCCACTCACGTACCTCCCCAGCCACCTCCTTCTAAATCGAATCCGATCGCGGAAGACCCAGGGGTGTCATGATCGAGAGGCGCAGTTGCTATTGAATGACCCGACTACCTAGGTGTCCAGCTGACTGAGCAATCGGATCACGTTTCACGTGAAACGAGGCGCATCCTTGGCGCTCAAGAGGGTTGTCCACCCTCGGTGCAGTAGTCGACGAACACCGGCCGGCCAGCCATTGGCGAGTCGAGCCAGAATGATTCAGAACGAATCTCAGCAAGCGTCAATGCTTCTTCACCCGACATCTCTAATCGGTGCCTTCCCAAGATGTTTCACGAGACGTTTCACGTGAAACGTAGCTCACTGCAAGACCGCGGTCAGGTGCGACTAGCGGCTCGAGACCTTTGCAGCTGAGCTGACTCGATCATTATCAAAAACCCGCAGGCAAGGACGCGGCCCTCTCTCTTGCGGTTCGGTACGTCAGGAAATCATGGGTCGGCGGAAATACATCCCTTCACCACTTGAGTACCAGAGGTTGAACTCGCGAAGGACACTCTCGCCAATATCGCTCGTACTGCGGCTCACGGTTGCGAAACGGACCGGCTGTGGAGTCACGCATCCGCTTTCCCGGGACCCCGGCAAGGCCCATTCTCGAGAGTCTCCGTGGTCATGAGATCCATCTGAAGGGGCTCCGAATACGTCGATGATCACCCTCAAACATGATCAGAGCTGTCAACAGCCAAGTTCTGTTTCACGTGAAACGAAACCGATATCAGCATCTCGGAGTCTGGGTTTGGGGCGAGACGTCCCTTCGACCCCACCGCCACAAGACGAGTCGCGATCCAGATCCCACTCCCGCTCCCTCATGCGTGGCAGACCGGAGTTCTCTCGACGCACTTCCGTTCTCGACCTAACTCGAGCTGCCGCAGAGAAGAGACCCCTTTCAGCTCGTCGCGAGACAAGAGTCTCGGAGGGACTACATTGCCGGTTGCGGCTGCTGCGTCGTCGCACCCAGGCCGGTGGTCCGTGGCCGGTCGACGCCTCTAGAAACTTGCGGACCTCTGCTTGAACCAGGCGAGACACTCCAATGCACAGAATCAGAGAACGCCACGCCACATCTCGAGCTTCAGCGGCGGCGGATGGCAGACTCAGTCGATCGAATTCTGCACGACACCGGCTGCTCGCGGCGGTACCGCCAGGCACCCATGATCGTCCGTTTCACGTGGAACACACCGCCCAGAGACTGTCCCGTGCTTGAGGACCGGGTCCATGACCCGCTTCGCGCCACAGTTGTAATCTGCAGTCGCTGCCCTTGTCGGACTCTGCTGCCGCGCTTCGCTCGATGACAGGCGTAATCTCGCGTACCCATCAGGCTCACGATTCGTATCGTGTAAAGCCTGACTGAGTGGAGCGAGACGGAAGGCGTGGTTCTACGGCGAGCTGACTATTCTCCTCCGGCCCCATAGACAGCTGACCAGCTCCCAGCTCCCAGCTCGCCGCTCGCCGCTCGCCGCTAATGAGAGCTTCGACCAGATCTGCTGCGCCTCGTTTCCAGCGCACGACAGAAATCGAAATTTGCAATGGGCAATGATCTGAGCTCCTCCCTGCTGAGGTGTAAAGGCACAGAGCCGCAGAAACACAGAGGCACAGAGGCACAGAGGCGCACCCCATCTTGGCACCGTCAGCGCTACGGCTCCGGCTCCATACGACTCGGACAATCGATCGCAGTTCGCATACTTTCAAGATGCTCCAGCCGCCTCACTCACCCTCTCCCAGCCCATGGTGTGACTGTGGCCTGCGGGACTGCAGAGGCCACTAGGTGCAGCGCGACTCCACCCGACAAGGACGTATGCAATCGGCATGAGTGTCAGTCCTTGCTCAGCCCGAGAATCCATTCCAACGGGCCGCGTACAAAGCACCCCTCTCGTACTTGCCTCCTACCCACTGCCTTCCTTACTTCAGCGCGCGAGCTGATGCCCCCGATCGGGAGACCTTGGGGTGCGAGTCTTGGCTCGGGGCATGATGGTCGGACCGCCGCCGTTTCATGTGAAACCAACACAGTGGGCCTTGAGGTGAACATGATTGTCGACGAAGGGGTGAACGTCTGATCAGGGAAGCTAGAAGCTGTGCGTTGAGCGTAGCTAAGAGGATCCTGCGACTTGCAAGCTCGGGTCTTGACTCTCAAGCATGTTCCACGTGGAACAACCCGGAAGCAAGACCTGGAGACTGGTTGAGTGATGAGGCGAACACCTGAACACAGTGAGGTCAGGCCCTGGACTGGACTCGACGGAAACGAGAATTGAGCAGCCTATGTGAGCTCAAGATCAGTCCAATCGAGCAAGTTGGCTGCCCTGGGCGAGTACGATCCCTCAAGCCCGAGTCTGGGCCCCTACGAAGGCAGCCAGAGGATTGAGGGCGGCTGCGTCCGCACCCGGCAGCTAGCCCCGCTCACGAACTCGAGGAGCCATGACAGTGGCCGGGACAGCATCAAGCTACTTCCACACCAGATCAGCATCCAGCGCCCAATGCGCGTTCCACCTGACTTGTGGACGGACGATGACAATGACGCTTGCCCCCGCACCATGTCTCATTCGTTGACGCTCCCTCGGACTTCGACTCTCTAAGCGTCTCTCTATCCCTAGCGAAGCTCCCAGGTCCGTTCCCGTGCTTCTGCCTGCCTGCCCTGGCCTGCTGAACCCGCAACCCCAACCGCCAGTGCGTTGCCCACCGTCAACAGTCAGTCGCCAGCAGACGGCCGCAGCCGGCCGCAAGCTTTTCACTCAGCCCTCCACGTACGAGCACGGCGACGGCCGTGCGAGCTTCGCGACGTCGGTGAACCGCGTCAGGGCGGTCACGGTGTCCTCAGACTTCCTCCACTCGCACAGGACTGTCTCGGAGTGGGCCAGGGAAGCCACAAATACTCACCCGCCCACCCATCTACCCAAAGGGCAACCCGGCACAGCGACAGGCACGACACGAAACCAGGACACGACGGTCGGCACTGCTGCCAGTCGAATCTCCGGGCTTGTCGGTGTCTCCAAGGCACTCGTGGCAAGCACTTGTGCAACGCGCCGACACCACCCGTCTCGATGCCCGTGTCACGCCGGCCGACACAGTGCTCAAGTCAGGCACGGCGCCTGGACACGCAACGAATGACAGTTTCGCGGAGCAGCGCCCTAGAGGACAACCGGGTACGAGCACTCCCCAGCGTTTCACGTGAAACTCTCGCTATCGAAGAGCCGTGTGTAAGCGGGTCGCAGACCACATAGATAGGTGGGTGACAGCCACGGGGCCCGAAGACCTACACTCAGTGCGGGGAACGCCGAAAACTCCTCGAATTGATCGTGGCTGCAGTCATGTGATCCGCAACCAAAACTCGGGTCACACGGGAGTAAGAAACCATGCCGATCTTGCCAGCTAGAAGCCAGATCCAGATGTCAGGAGCGCTGATCCTCGCATAGTCGACTGCAAGTGACCCAAGAGAGCAAATTCGTGCGCCGGATTGTCAATCAGGAGGGGTTTCACGTGAAACTTCTTCAGTGCCCGCCCTCATTCGTCCTACGAGCAGCTGGAATTCTTGCATCTACTTAGATTGATGCAAGAAAGTTTGTAGTCGAGATCACCCTGGGTGGCAATCCCAAGCTGTCAGTCGACGGTCGCGCGAATGACTCGCGTCGTCTCGGTCTCCAGCTCGTCCCCGAGCTCCTCGACACGAACGTCAGTGAGACCGAACTTGCGGATCACCTTGCTGGCCTTTTCGATCTCCGCCTCTGCGGAGCGTCCTTTGAGGAAGACCAGCTCCCCGCCTGAGCGGACAAGTGGAACGGTAATCGGAATGAGCTTGCTCAATGCCGAAACGGCGCGGGCTGTCAGCTGGTCGAACGTGAACTCGTCATGAACCTCCTCGGCACGAGCACGACGAACCTGCACGTTTTCGAGGGCAAGCCCGTCCACCTCGCGTTGCAGCCAATCGGTGCGACGCTCCATGGGCTCGATCAGTACGAAGTTGACATCAGGGCGTGCGATGGCGAGCACGATTCCCGGCAAGCCTGCACCAGAGCCAATATCCCCGACAAGTCCCGGACGGAGCAGCGGCGACATGAGCACGGAGTTCACGATATGGCGCGTCCATAGTCGCGGGTACTCGAGGGGCCCCACCAGACCGAGCTGTTCCCCGTACTGAGCGAGGTCGGCCGTGAATGCCCGCGCGAGGTCGATACGATCAGCAAAGAGCTCCGCGGCGATCGCCGGCTCGACCTCGACTTCGGTTGGCTGCTGAGTCATGCAGGAGTTCCCTCTCGAACGTGAATGTCGGCACCAGACTGCGAGAGCCTCCCGCAATCAGCTCGCACCAGTCTGACATGCATGACGGAGACCACACTCGCGAGAGAGTCGTTCGTGCGCAACAAAGCTGTGGATAACTTTGTGGAAAACCCTTGGCTGGCGTCACCTGACAGCCAAATCGTCAGGAATAGGCTTCTGACCAGGCATTTAGTGGTTCTAGACCTGAAAGACGCCGCGAACCAGGATTTCGCCTGTGGAAACTCCTGTGGATAACTCTTCGGTCAGGCAGATGCGACTGGGCGAATGACGGTGTGACGTTCGCGCGCTTCGCCCTCCGACTCGGACACGTAGCCACGCTCCGAGACGATGTCGTGCACGATCTTGCGCTCGTAGGACGACATAGGGGGAAGGGCCGCGGAGGAGGCACCTTCCTCGATGCGGGTCACGGCGCGGTCGACCAGGCCGACGAGCTCGATGCGGCGTGCATCCCGCGAGCCTCCGATGTCCAGAATGAGTCTTGAGAACTCGCCGGTCTCAGCCTGGACAGCCAGACGGGTCAAGTGCTGGAGGGCGTCAACCGTCTCGCCGTCTGCAAGCTTCGAGAGGTTCGATTCGCCGTCTGAGTTCACCGAGATATACGTGCGAGACTCGCGAACCTCGATATCGAGGTCACCGTCGACGTCACTGATGTCGAGCAGCTCCTCGAGGTAGTCCGCCGCGATGTCACCGTCGTCACGAGTGTCCGGTGTGCTGACCTCTGCGGGGATGGTCTCAGGAGTTGCTTCAGTCATGCGGATTCCTTAAAACAGTGTGGCAACGAGAGTTGGGGAGCTATTTCTTGGCAGGTGGGCTGCTCTTGCCCGAAGAGGTGCCACCGCTTGGCTTGCCTCCAGAGGCCTTCTTCTTGGCCCTGTTCTTCGACACAGGCTGCGATCGCTGCACCGGCTGCTGCACGGGTGCCTCGATGATGACGTTGCCCTTGGAGTCCTTGCGCTCAGGCTCGACCCACTTGCCTCGAGCCTTGAGTCGGTCCTCGCGAGCCTTCGCGGCTTCAGAGCCGGGCGTCGGCATGTTGCGGATGATGATGTACTGCTGCCCCATCGTCCAGAAGTTCGAGATGAGCCAGTACGTCATGACACCGAGCGGGAACATGACACCGGATACGAGGAACGTGAGCGGCAGGATGTACAGCAGCATCTGCTGCTGGCGGTACATCGGCGACTCCTTGGTCGCCTGCGACACGTTCTTCGAGGTGATCTGCTTCTGGGTGATGAACTGCGAGACCGTCATCACGACGACCATGACGCCGGCGAGGATCTGCACCCCGACGTTGCCGTCGTTGTTGAGGAACGTCGCGCTCAGCGGCGCGCCCCAGATATCTGCCTGCGAGAAGGATGTGGCGAGCTCCTGGTTGAGGAGGCCCACTCCCACCGTGTTGTGCTGTGCGCCGTTGAGCACAGAGAAGAGACCGAAGAAGATCGGCATCTGCACGAGGAGCGGCCAGCACCCTGCCATGGGGTTCGAGCCGGTGCGCTGGTAGACCGCCATGGTCTCGCGGCGCATCGCCTCCATCGAGAACTGGTCGCGCTTGCCCTTGTACTTGTCCTGGATCTTCTTGATCTCAGGAGCGACATCCATCATGGCTCGCTGCGACTTCACCTGCTTCACCATGAGGGGAATCATGGCGGAGCGGACGACGAGCACCAGGCCGAGGATCGCGAGGATCCAGGTCCAGCCATCTGTGCCATCGAGACCGAGCGTCGTCCACAGCGAGTGGAATCCGACCAGGATGAGCTCGATGACCCATTTGATCGGCCACAGGATGGTTCCGAGGATATCCATGAGTGTGGTGACGTCTTTCTCTTAGATGCCGCTAGCTGCCCTGGACTACGAATCCGTGGGCAGTAGTGGTGGTGGTTCTGTGTTCAGGCTCTGGCACATCGTCAATGCCTCCGGCAGCCCAGGGGTGGCAACGAACGAGTCGTCGCCCGGTGAGGAAGCCGCCCCGGAGGACGCCATGAACCTGCACGGCTCTTAAAGAGTACGCGGAGCAGCTGGGGTGATACCGGCAGACATCTCCGTAGAGCGGAGAGATCAGCAGCCGGTAGCCGTTGAGCACGGCGATGACGACGTTTCGAGGAAACAGCGCGATCGCGCGGAGTGAGCCGCCCATCAGGTGCTCGAGCTCACGGTTCTCGGTGCATTCGCTTCGCCATTGGCGGCGATACGACGCACCCCTCGCAAGGATCCGAACCTGGCACGCTCCCGCAGCTCCTCGAATCCGAGCGCAGCCGCTTCGGGATGCACGCGGTAGACGATGTCGAAGCCCAGACCCACTTCAGGAAGAAGCTCCCTGGAGACGGCCTTGAGGCGACGACGAATGCGATTGCGCACAACGGCCACACCTACCCGCTTCGAGACAATGAAGCCGAAGCGAGTAGGTGTGTCGTTGGTGTCGCGCTCGCGCACGCTGACCGTGATTCCCCGAGCACCCACGCGAACGCCGCGTCGAACGATGGCTTGGTAGTCATCGCCCTTCGTGACGCGGTTCGCGTAGGGAAGCAAGAAGCTACGCGGAAAGCTCGGTGCGTCCCTTGCGGCGACGAGCCGAGAGGATGGCGCGACCCGCACGGGTGCGCATACGCAGGCGGAAGCCGTGGGTCTTCGCGCGACGGCGGTTGTTTGGCTGGAAAGTACGCTTCGACATGAGAACTCCGGAAGATACGACCCGATCGGCGGACGCCGTACGGATTTTCACAAGTGCCCTACCGAAGGGCACAACTGCCTTAACCTACGTGACCTGCGCCTGGCAGTCAACTGCCGCCAGAAGCCCAGCATTATGCTCACGAGCTCGTGCCGCGCGGCTCCGACATGCCGGATCCAGCGAAAGCGATTGGCGCACGTCCTGATCCAGCGTAGGCTGGACCCCTACCTCTGCGAGTTATGCACAGGCAGACGCCCGTTTGTCCACAGAAGTTGTGGATATCTCACCGGGTAGATCACAATGACTTGCGCACCAGTGCCACACGGCCGGTGCGTTGACCATGCTGCGAGTCCGCAGCCAAGAAGTAACGCCGGCCCACAGAGATGCGGAGCTGGGAAGTACAGAGGGATGGGGGGAGTGCTTCGGTGACCGACCCCGTTTCGGAGACGTGGCAGACGCTGCTCTCCACACTGCGTGAAGATGACCGCGTCCCCGCTTCCCTCCTGGGGTTCCTCGGCCTTGTGGAGGCGAAGGGCGTCATGAGCGGCGCCCTGCTCCTCGAGGTCCCGAACGACATGACTCGCACGATGATCGAGACGCGCGCGCGGGTGCCGATGCTCGCAGCGATCGCAGAGCTCGACGAGTCCGAGATCAAGACCTTCGCGGTGCTCGTCAACCCGGATGCTGCGCCCCGGGCATCGGCGAGCGAGCCCCTTGACTCGCACGACTACATCGAGGTGGCACCGCCACGCTCCGCTCCCGCGCCGACGAGCTCCGTCACCGTGGTCGAGTCGGAGGCGATCGGCGCCCACTCCTCGTCGGATCAGGGAGCGCGCACGCAGCCCGACCCGGAGTCCCGCCTCAACCCTCGCTACACCTTCGACAACTACATCATCGGAGGGTCGAACCGATTCGCGCATGCCGCCGCGGTCGCAGTGGCGGAAGCACCGGCTCGCTCGTACAACCCCCTGTTCGTCTACGGCGGCTCCGGGCTCGGCAAGACCCACATGCTCCACGCCATCGGCAACTATGCCGAGTCGATCTACCCTGGCATCCAGGTCAGGTACGTCTCGAGCGAAGAGTTCACGAACGACTTCATCAACTCGATCGCCAACAACAGGACCCAGTCGTTCCAGGCGCGCTACCGCGACAACGACATCCTCCTGATCGACGACATCCAGTTCCTGCAGGGCAAGGACTCGACGCAGGAAGCCTTCTTCCACACGTTCAACACCCTGCACGAGCACAACAAGCAGGTCGTGATCACCAGCGACCTCCCACCGAAGCAGCTGACGGGCTTCGAGGACCGGATGCGGTCGCGCTTCGAGTGGGGCCTCATCACCGACGTGCAGTCGCCTGACCTCGAGACGCGTATCGCCATCCTGAGGAAGAAGTCGCAGGTCGACAACCTCCTGATTCCCGACGATGCGCTCGAGTTCATCGCTGCACGGGTGTCTTCGAGTATCCGTGAGCTCGAGGGCACCCTCATCCGGGTCACCGCGTACGCGAATCTCAACGGTGAGAAGGTCGATCTGGCGCTCGTCTCGACCGTTCTGAAGGATCTGGTCTCCGACCAGGACACGGGCATCGTGTCCCCGGTCGACATCATCAACCGCACTGCAGCGTACTTCCAGCTGACGGTCGATGACCTTTATGGCTCGTCCCGCTCTCAGGCGATCGCGACGAGCAGGCAGATCGCCATGTACATCTGCAGGGAGATGACGAACCTCTCGCTCCCGAAGATCGGGCAGCTGTTCGGCGGACGGGACCACACGACGGTCATGTACGCGCACCGCAAGATCACGAAGCTCATGACCGAGCGACGAGATGTCTACAACCAGGTCACCGAGCTCACCGCGCGCATCCGCCAGAACGGCAACGGCCGCTCCTGAGTGCTCCATCTGCTCCACATCACGACGCCCTGTGCTCGGATGTGGAGTTTTTCTTGTCGTTTTCGCCTGTGGATAACTTGTGGACTGTGGAATCGACACGCGAGCACGGACTGTGGAAAACGCCCTCGACGCTGTGGAGTCCGCGAAGTTGTGCACCCCGGTGCTCGTCAGCGTGCACAGGGCGTCCACCGCTCCACCACAACTTACATTCCTGTAGTTCCCGTGGGGCTGCTGGCGAGTTCGGAGTTATCCACAGTGTGCACAGCTGTTAATACGATGATGACAAGAAATCTATAGATATTGGGAGAGTCGATGACATCGATGGACGGTGGTCGGCTGAACCTCGTCTAGCTGGTATTTTCGCGTGCGCGACGCCTCGAGCGTGCTGCTGCGTGCATCACAGGATGCACGTGCGATCGGTCACAACACACCGAATCGAGGCGGCTACCATTGGGGCATTCCAACGAGAGGAACGCCTAGTGAAGTTTGTGGTCAACCGTGACGTCTTCAGCGATGCGGTGTCGTTTGTCGTCAAGCTTCTGCCTCAGCGCCCGACCCTCCCCATCCTCAGCGGTGTTGTCGTCGAGGTCGGCGAGGCAGGCGTCACGCTCTCATCGTTCGACTACGAGGTCTCGAGCCGCACGAGCATCGACGCTGATGTGCAGGAACCCGGTGCGGTTCTCGTGCAGGGTCGCCTCCTCGCAGACATCGCGAACAGGCTCCCGCAGGCCCCCGTCGAGCTCAGCCGTGACGACTCCGGTGTCGTCATCCGCTGTGGAAGCGCTTCGTTCCACCTCCCGACGATGCCGATCGAGGAGTTCCCGAGCCTTCCCGTCGTCGAGGGAGCCAGCGGCTCCATCGCCGGCGACGTCTTCTCGGAGGCCATCTCGCAGGTCGCCGTCGCCGCTTCCCGTGAAGATGTCGCCCCCGTCATCACCGGCGTCAACCTCTCCCTGCAGGCAGACTCCATGAGCCTCGTTGCAACCGACCGCTACCGGGTCGCGGTTCGCACGATCGAATGGCAGAGCTCGCTCACGGAGACCGAGACGGCGCTGGTGCCGGCGAAGACACTCGCAGAGGTCGGCAAGTCGCTCGGGAGCTCCGGTGAGATCACCATCACCCTCGTCAAGGACGACATCCGCGAGCTGATCGCCTTCTCGGCCGGCAACAAGACCGTCACCTCGCTGCTCATCAAGGGCAACTTCCCCGCCGTCGAGCGTCTGTTCCCCGCCGAGACGCCGCACTACGCGGTGCTCACGGTGAGCGACATCGTCGACGCGGTCCGTCGAGTGCAGCTCGTCCTCGAGCGCGAGGCGGCTCTGCGTTTCACCTTCACGACCGAGGGACTCCACTTGGAAGCGCTCGGCAGCGAGCAGGCGCAGGCGAGCGAGAACCTCGACGCGGTGCTCCAGGGCAACGACATGGTCGTCTCGCTCAAGCCGCAGTTCCTGCTCGACGGCGTCGGGGCCATCCACTCGCCGTTCGTGCGCATCGCGTTCACGAACTCCGAGAACCCGAACAAGCCCGGACCGGTGCTGCTGACGAGCCAGACCTCGCGCGATGAAGGCGAGTCGACGAACTACCGCTACCTGCTGCAGCCGAATCTGCTCATGCGGTAACCGGTGCACGTCACCCGTCTGCAGCTGCACGACTTCAGGAACTACGAGTCCGCCGACCTCTCGCTTGGACCCGGCGCTCACCTGTTCGTCGGCTCCAACGGCCAGGGCAAGACCAACCTCGTCGAGGCGATCGGGTACCTGGCCACGCTCGGTTCGCACCGAGTCTCGAGCGACCAGGCGCTGGTGCGCTTCGGCCAGGAGTTTGCCGTCGTCAAGATGGAGCTGGCCCACGAGACGCGGTCGCTGCACCTCGACGTGCAGATCGCGAGCTCGGGTGCGAACAAGGCGCGGGTCGGCGGACAGAACGTCCGCTCTCGCGACTTGGCCAGGTACTTCGCGAGTGTGCTGTTCGCACCGGAGGATCTGACGCTCGTTCGCGGCGAACCCGGGGCACGGCGGCGGTTCCTCGATTCCCTGCTCGTGACCCATTCGCCCAGACTGGGCGGTGTCATCGCCGACTACGAGCGTGTGCTTCGGCAGCGGAACTCCCTGCTCCGATCCATGCGAGGGCCACGATCGTCTGACGCGATGATCGCGACTCTTGATGTCTGGGATGAGCGCATGCTCGAGCTGGGCTCGCAGATCATCGCGGAACGGCTCCTGCTCTGCGACCGGCTCCTTCCTCACCTCGCCGGCTCGTATCAGCGTTTGGTCGGCGCCGACCACCGTCCGACGCTCTCGATGCGGGTGTCGGCCTTCGGGCACGCAGCTTCCGTGATGGGCGACGCGGATGGCGAAGGTGCCGAGGTCGAGGGTGGCGAGGTCACGACGTCTGAGATCCGCGAGCGGTTCGCGGCGCAGCTGGCTGCCATGCGTCCGCGGGAGCTCGAACGCGGTGTGAGCCTCGTGGGTCCGCACCGCGACGACGCCGTCTTCTGGTTGAACGGCCTGCCGGCCCGCGTCACGGCGAGCCACGGGGAGTCCTGGTCGTTTGCGCTTGCGCTCAAGCTCGCTGCTGCCGAGCTGGTGCGGAGTGAGTCGCGCGCCGGGGATCCCGTCCTGATCCTCGACGACGTCTTCGCCGAGCTCGATGCTTCGCGCCGATCACGTCTGGCAGAGGCGATCGGCGATTTCGAGCAGGTCCTGATCACTGCGGCGGTCCTCGAAGACGTGCCTGTGGGGCTGCGGTCGCAGGTCATCCGCATCAGCGCCGGGACGATACAGATAGGCCAAGCCGATGAGTGAGGGTGCGGAAGTCTACGCGCGCTTCAAGGAGGTCTTCGGCGGGAAGACGACCTCGCTGCGCAGGCGGCTGGCCGCCAAGGCGAAGGATGAGCAGGGCACCGATCTGTCCGAGCCCTTCGGCTTCGGCCGCGATCCGGTGGCTGCTGGTTCCGCTCTTGCGGCCCTCACCAGGCAGTTCGGCTGGAACGGCCCCATCAAACAGGCGGAGCTGATGGATGCGTGGCCCGAGATCGTCGGCAAGGAGACGGCTGCGCACTCGACTCCCCTGCACATCGAGGACGGGGTGCTGCTTGTGCAGTGCGACTCGACAGCCTGGGCGACGCAGCTCCGCGGCATGCAGACGCTGCTGCTCACGAACCTCATCGAGAGGTACGCCGAGGCCAAGGTCGAGCGCATCCGCTTTCTGAACCCGGGTGCCCCCTCGTGGAAACGCGGTCCCAGATCGGTTCCAGGGCGTGGCCCACGCGATACCTACGGCTGACGAGGCATTTACGGTCCTCGCCATTGTTTTCGTCGCTTGACGCGCCTTCTTCGGGCTTCGGGTCGGGTTCCTTGGTAGACTGAACAGTCGCTGGATCCGCGTCGTGTGAGTTTGCTCGCAACGCGGATCTTGCATGTCGCCACACAGCAAGGAGACGCCCGAGTTATGGCATCAGAAACTTCCGACCCCGAGAACACGACTGAGACGCCAGAAGATGCGGGGAAGTCGGCCGGTCCAGGAACGTCGGAAGGCCAGACTGCTGCGGAAGGGCTGAGCGAGGCGCCTGCTGAAGTGGCCGAGACCCGCTCGCAGAACGACCGCGTCGAGAACGACTACGGCGCCGGGCAGATCCAGGTGCTCGAGGGTCTCGAGGCCGTACGCAAGCGCCCAGGCATGTACATCGGGTCAACGGGCCCCGAGGGCTTGCACCATCTGGTGTACGAGATTGTGGATAACTCTGTGGATGAATCGCTCGCAGGTTACTGCGACGACATCCAGGTCGCGCTCCAGGATGACGGTGCCGTGCGCGTGAGCGACAACGGTCGAGGTATCCCCGTCGAGCTGCACCCGATCGAGGGAATCTCCACACTCGAGGTGGTCCTCACCAAGCTCCACGCCGGCGGCAAGTTCGGTGGTGGCGGCTACGCCGTCTCCGGTGGTCTCCACGGTGTCGGCTCTTCCGTGGTCAACGCGCTCTCCTACCGACTCATCGCTCAGGTCAAGCGCGACGGCTTCGAATGGGAGATGGACTTCGAGAACGGTGTCCCGACGGGCGACATCCGCAAGGGTGAGCCGACGGAAGACACCGGGACCACCATCACGTTCTACGCGAACTCCGAGATCTTCGAGACGGTCGAGTACGACTTCGAAGTGCTCCGCGCCCGCTTCCAGCAGATGGCGTTCCTGAACAAGGGCCTTCGCATTTCGCTGGCCGACGACCGGGACCAGTCAACCCTCCAGGGTGACGGGCTCGCCGCTCAGATCACGGAGCTGCAGGACGAATCCGCTGCAGACATCGACGAGGCGGAGCGCACCGAGACCGGTGAGCCGAAGGGGGTCACCGAGTCGATCGAGATCCCGCAGAAGCGCTCGCAGACCTACCTGTTCGAGCGCGGCCTCGTCGACTACGTGCAGCACCTCGTCAGCCGCCGCAAGAAGCAGCCGGTCCACGAGGAGATCATCGAGGTCAACGCCGAGGACACCGAGCGGAAGATCTCGCTCGAGCTCGCCATGCAGTGGATCGACTCCTACTCGGAATCCATTCACTCGTTCGCGAACACGATCAACACCAAGGAGGGCGGCACGCACCTCGAGGGGTTCCGTGCAGCGCTGACCACGGTCGTGAACCGCTACGCGAGGGAGAAGAACCTCGTCAAGGAGAAGGACGAGAACTTCTCAGGCGAAGACGTCCGCGAGGGTCTCGCGGCAGTCATCTCCATCAAGCTCGGCGAGCCCCAGTTCGAAGGCCAAACGAAGACGAAGCTCGGCAACACCGAAGCCAAGTCCTACGTGCAGCGCATCGTCGGACAGGCCCTCCAGGACTGGTTCGACCGCAATCCCTCGCAGGCGAGGGACATCATCCGCAAGGCCGGTCAGGCATCCGCCGCTCGACTCGCCGCACGTCGAGCGCGCGAGCAGACCAGGCGCAAGGGACTCCTCGAGACCGGTGGCATGCCGGGCAAGCTCAAGGACTGCCAGTCGAAGGACCCGACTCGCTCTGAGGTCTTCATCGTGGAGGGCGACTCGGCAGGCGGCTCCGCCGTCCAGGGCCGCGACCCCGAGACGCAGGCGATCCTTCCGCTGCGCGGCAAGATCCTGAACGTCGAGAAGGCCCGCCTCGACCGTGCGCTGCAGAACAACGAAGTGCAGTCCATGATCACGGCCTTCGGAGCCGGCCTCGGCGACGACTTCGACCCTGACAAGGTCAGGTACCACAAGATCATCCTCATGGCAGACGCCGACGTCGACGGTCAGCACATCACGACCCTGCTGCTCACCCTGCTCTTCCGCTACATGCGTCCGCTCGTCGAGCTCGGGTACGTCTTCCTCGCCCAGCCGCCGCTGTACCGCATCAAATGGTCGAATGCCGCGCACGACTTCGCGTACTCCGACCGTGAGCGCGACGCGATGCTCGCAGACGGCAAGGCAGCTGGCCGCCGCATCCCCAAGGACAACGCCATCCAGCGCTACAAGGGCCTCGGCGAGATGAGCTACCAGGAACTCTGGGAGACGACGATGGACCCCGCAGTGCGCACGCTCCTGCAGGTCAAGGTGACCGACGCTGAGGCGGCTGACGCCGTGTTCAGCACGCTCATGGGCGAGGACGTCGAATCTCGCCGGACCTTCATTCAGCAGAACGCGCACGACGTGCGCTTCCTCGATATCTAAGGCACACAGGCACCTCTATGGCTGAAGAACGCGTCACAACCACCAACGCCGACGGCGGCGACCGCATCGGACAGGTCGACCTGCAGCTCGAGATGCAGCGCTCGTACCTCGACTACGCGATGAGCGTCATCGTCGGTCGAGCACTGCCCGAGGTTCGGGATGGACTCAAGCCCGTGCACCGTCGCGTCATCTACGCGATGTACGACGGCGGGTACCGCCCGGACAAGGCATTCTCGAAGTGCGCCCGCGTCGTCGGCGACGTCATGGGGCAGTTCCACCCGCACGGTGACTCGGCGATCTACGACGCGCTTGTCCGACTCGTGCAGCCGTGGTCCCTTCGCTACCCGCTCGCACTCGGCCAGGGGAACTTCGGCTCTGCAGGCAACGACGGCGCCGCCGCCCCCCGGTACACCGAGACGAAGATGGCGCCGCTTGCGCTCGAGATGGTCAGGGACATCGACGAGGACACCGTCGACTTCCAAGACAACTACGACGGACGTACGCGAGAGCCTGCCGTGCTGCCCGCTCGCTTCCCGAACCTCCTCGTCAACGGCTCCGTCGGCATTGCCGTCGGAATGGCCACGAACATCCCGCCGCACAACCTCCGCGAGGTCGCAGCAGGCGCGCTCTGGCACCTCGAGCACCCGGACGCCTCTCGCGAGGAGCTCATGGATGCGCTCATGGAGCGCGTCCACGGCCCCGACTTCCCGACCGGTGCCCAGATCCTCGGCACCAAGGGCATCCAGGAGGCGTACCGAACCGGTCGCGGCTCCATCACGATGCGAGCCGTCGTCGCGATCGAGGAGATCCACGGACGCACGTGCCTGGTCATCACCGAGCTGCCGTACCAGGTCAACCCGGACAACCTCGCGCTCAAGGTCGCCGAGCTGGTCAAGGATCAGCGCCTTTCCGGCATCGCCGACATCCGCGACGAGTCCTCCGGTCGCACGGGACAGCGTCTCGTCATCGTGCTCAAGCGCGACGCCGTCGCCAAGGTTGTGCTGAACAACCTCTACAAGCACACGCAGCTGCAGGAGAACTTCGGCGCGAACATGCTCGCGATCGTCGACGGGGTTCCGCGCACGCTCGCCATCGACGGCTTCATCACCGCGTGGGTGCAGCACCAGGTGGAAGTCATCGTGCGCCGCACGAAGTTCCGCCTCAAGAAGGCCGAGGACGAGGTTCACATCCTCCGCGGCTACCTCAAGGCTCTCGACATGCTCGACGAGGTCATCGCACTCATCCGTCGGTCGCCGACCGTCGAAGAGGCGCGGACCGGCCTCATGGAGCTGCTCGATGTCGACGAGCTGCAGGCAAGCGCCATCCTGAACCTCCAGCTCCGTCGCCTCGCGGCGCTCGAGCGCCAGAAGATCATGGAAGACGCGGCCCGCCTCGAGGCCATGATCGCCGAGTACAAGGCGATCCTCGCCGACCCCGTGCGCCAGCGCACCATCATCGGCGAAGAGCTGCAGGAAGTCGTCGACAAGTTCGGCGACGATCGCCGCACCGAGATCCTGCGCGGCTCCGGCGGCGACATGACTGACGAGGACCTCATCCCCGAGGAGGAGATGGTGGTCACCGTGACCCGCGGCGGCTACATCAAGCGCACGCGCAGCGACAACTACCGCTCGCAGCACCGCGGCGGCAAGGGCATCAAGGGTGCGCAGCTCCGCGCGGATGACGTCGTCGAGCAGTTCTTCGTGACGACGACGCACCACTGGCTGCTCTTCTTCACCAACCTGGGTCGTGTGTACCGCGCGAAGGCGTACGAGCTCATGGAGGCGGGCCGGGACGCGAAGGGGCAGCACATCGCGAACCTCCTGCCGCTCCAGCCCGATGAGAAGGTCGCGCAGATCCTCGACATCAGCGACTACCGCCAGGCGCAGTATCTCGTGCTCGCCACACGCGAGGGGCTCGTCAAGAAGACGGCACTCACGGAGTACGACACGAACCGTCAGGCTGGCATCATCGCCGTCAACCTGCGCGAAGGCGACGAGCTCGTCTCCGCCATGCTCGCCGACGAGTCGGACCACGTGTTCTGTGTCTCGCACCTCGGAATGTCGCTTCGCTTCGAGGCGAACGACGATGCGCTTCGGCCCATGGGTCGGTCGACCTCCGGCGTCAAGGGAATGTCGTTCCGCGACGGCGACTACCTGCTCACGGCCGCTGTCACCTCGAGCGACGATGCCTACGTGTTCATCGTCACCGAGGGCGGATACGCGAAGCGCACCTCGGTGTCGCAGTACCGCATCCAGAAGCGCGGCGGACTCGGCATCAAGGTCGCGAAGCTGAACGAGGAGCGCGGCGGCCTCGCCGGTGCGCTGCTCGTCCACGACAACGAAGAGGTGCTGGTCATCCTCGGCTCCGGCAAGGTCGTGCGCTCCAACGTGGCCGAGGTCTCGGTGACGGGACGCGACTCCATGGGCGTGACGTTCGCGAGGCTCGACAGCAGTGACTACGTGATCGCCATCGCGCAGAACGCCGACCGCGAACTCGAGAAGGAGGACGAGGAAGGTGAGGACGGCGAGACGACCGTCACCGCCGCCGACTCCGCCCTCGAGGGAACGTCTGCAGTCTCACCGGACGGCGAGACTGCCCCAGCCGAGAGTGCCCAGAGTGAGACTGTGGCAGACTCTGTCACGTCGTTCGAGCAGGACGAGACCGAAGACTGAGGTACTGATCTATGACGAGCGTTGCTGACAAGCTGGCCCAGAAGTCCAGCAAGAAGACTGCGAGCAAGCAGGTGCGCCTCCGTTTGGTGCACATCGACTTCTGGTCTGTCGTGAAGTTCTCCTTCCTCCTGTCGATCTGCTTCGGCATCATCACGATCGTCGCGACGTTCCTGATGTGGACCGTCATCGAGAACACTGGTGTGCTGGGAAGCGTCAATGACCTGCTCAATGACGTCTCCGGCTCGGCCGGCGTGGGGGTCGACGACTTCGTCACCCTGCCCCAGCTCATGCTCTTCTCCCTTGTGGTCGCACTCCTCAACCTCGTCGCGGGCACGGCCCTCGGCGCAGTTGCGGCGTTCCTCTACAACCTCGCTGTGAAGGTCACGGGGGGCCTCGTGTTCGGTTTCACGAACAGCTAGCGGCTCGATTTCCCTTGACGTGCACTTTTCGTGTATGTTGGGGCAGTCGCTTCGGGGGCTATAGCTCAGGCGGTTAGAGCGCTTCGCTGATAACGAAGAGGTCCCAGGTTCAAGTCCTGGTAGCCCCACGGTTCGATACCGAACGTTGGTATCGTTTCCACCCGAACGGGGCCTTAACTCAGTTGGTAGAGTGCCTGCTTTGCAAGCAGGATGTCAGGAGTTCGAATCTCCTAGGCTCCACGGTGACAAAAGAACCCCCGACCAGGGATTTACTGGTCGGGGGTTCTTCGTATGCATCGCCATGCAAAGCGAATATGCAATAGGGCTACTGAATCGCGGCAGTGAACGTGTCTACGGCGCTGCGCTGCGCTGTCTCGGTGACGTGCGCGTAGACATTCATCGTCGTCGTGATGCTGGAATGGCCGAGCCGTTCCTGCACGACCTTCGCTGGCACATGCTGCTCCAGGAGGATGCTCGCGTGCGTGTGACGGAGCCCGTGCAGGGTGATGCGCGGCAGCGGGTCCACGGTCAACGCAGACGCCATCCACCGCATCCGCCGTGCCCACATCTCGGACACCATGTCTGGACGCCGCACGGAGCCGTCAGCGAGCCCGAACACGTAGGCGTCAGGTCGGGCGAAGTCGAGGCTGATCGAACCGCGCTGCGCCTTGCAGGTCTTCAGGACGTTGATCGTCTCGGTGTCCATGTCCACCGTGCGCGCCGCGCCCGTCTTCGGTTTTTTCGTCACGCCTCGCTGAGTCGTGTCGACGGAGCGCCGAACGCGGATGCGAGAGTGCGCAGCATCGATGTCTTTCCACTTGAGCGCCAGCGCCTCGCCGCGTCGAATGCCGCTGTAGGAGAGCAACCGCCAAAGCGCGTGCATGTCGTCCTCGTACACGTCACTGTTCCAGGTCAGGAACCTGTTCAGCTGCTCGCCGGTCCATGTGACCATCTCCTTCTGCTCGCGACGGATCGCCTTACCAGTCGGAGCCTTAACGGTCTTCTTCTTCCGCGCCGGGTTCACCAGCATGAGTCCATCCTCGACGGCGGCTTCGAGCATCGCGCCGAGCGTGATGTGAACCTTGTTGACAGTCGAAACTCCGAGCGGTTCGCCCTTGTGGTGGCGGTCTCTGCGCCCGTGGTCGCGCAGATCGTTGTAGTGCTTCGCTATCCTCGTCGGCGTGAGCTTGTCGACCTGCAACGAGCCGATGTACGGCACGACGTGAACGCGCAGGTGGCGCTCGTATAGGACGAGCGTGGAGGCCTCGTACTCGTCACGGCTGAGACTGTCGATCCACGTCTTTGCGTAGGCCTCGATGGTCGGTTTCTTGCCGCCTTGCTTCACGCCGGCATCCCGGAGGCTCTTCGCCGTGCGCAGCGCCTCGTGCGCCTCGTCCTCGTCTTTGAACCCAGCAGCGCCGCTGAGTTTCGAGCCAAGCTCAGGTTCATTGGCGTCGATGAGCACGAGCAGCTGATACCGGTAGCGCTTGCCTGCCTTGGTCGCGTAGCTCGTTACAGAGCCTTCGCCGTGACGGCGCGATCTTGCTCTAGCCATTCTGTGGGCCATCCTTCGCGTCCGTCCATCCGAGCCACTCGCTTACTTCCTGAATGGAGCTGGCACCCGCGGCTGGCAGATCACGCGCAGACGCTTGAGCGTAAGCATCCATGAACCCGTCCACGTCTTCCGAGCTGCGCACTGATCCCACATCAGACTTGCGCTTCCCCCGCTCGGATCCATCCAGCAGCCCTTCCTTTACCGCTCTCGCGAGCCATCTCGTGATGGTGGCCCGATCCACTTCGAGCATGCTTTGGAGCGTCGCGCCGGGTGTATCGCTCACGGCGCGAACGATGCGGTAGATGCGGACGAGCACCCGGAGCCGCTCAGTATCTGGTCGACCTCGACGCAGGAGAGCAACATCCTCGGGTGCGGGTGCGGCGCTGACAAGTGCGTCCCCACGCTTCATGCGCAACCGCGATGTGCACGCAGCAACCATCTCAGTGACAGGGATCGAGGCAACTCCGGTCCTCGTCACGGGCAGCCCTCCCGGTAACTGTGCCGCGACGAGATCGACCGCGGCAAGTTGTCCACCGATGGGCCGCACCGTGACTCGGACCTCATAGGACAACCCGTCATCTGCACCCGCGATGACGAGCATCGACGCAGGCGAGAAGAGCCCAGGCGCGATCTCAACGTCTTGGACATGGGCAGCTGTAGCGACTCTCACGCCATGATCGTCGCACATCCGCACAGGTTCCGTAAAGCTTGCGCATTCCGTGGAGGTATGCGAATGTGGTCTCGCACAGGCTCCACAGCACTTGTGCAAAACGGATCAGGAGGACGCCATGCCCACATCAACCGAACGCCCGCCGACGCTAGACCACCTTCGAAAGTCGAGCGCCGCGACCATCACCCGTGCGGAGGCAGCAGCAGTTCTGGGCGTGGATGCCCGCACTGTCACGACTGCGATCGCCAACGGAACTGTGCCCGGAATCAAGATCGGGCGGCGGGTAGTAATCCCGCGCGAGAAGTTCCTCGCCTTGTTCGACGCGGAGGCGGCATGACAACCGCCGAAACGAAGAAAGCCCCCGGCACGCCAATGCCGGGGACCACCGCAGAAGCCGCGCCAACGGCTCCCACCAACACCGAGTCATCACGAAACGAAACGGATAACACCATGTTCGCATCTGCCCCCGACAACCGCCAGCAGCTCGAAGCGCGCACCACGAACCTGACCCGCATCTGCCGCGTCTGGACGAGTGAGATCGTCGACTCCGACGCCCTCTCGCTCATCACCACCCTGCACGCCGGAGAGCACAGCATCGAGCACACCGATGCCGGCATCTACACAAGCTTCGAGGGCGTGGATTCCAGGAGCCCGAACGACGCAGCCGAGTACGTCGAGACGGTCGCTCTCGTCGCGGACGTGGTCCGCGTCCTCGGCGACTACGCGGACCCCGAGAACGCGGCCCGCGACCTCCTCGAGCTTGTGCCGACTCCCCCCGTCGAGAACCCCGGCAACGGTGGCATCTTCGTTGACCTCCGCGCCCGGTTCGGCATCGACCGCGAGGCTGTTGAGCGGGTCTCGGGTATGAAAACTGACCTGCTGCGCCGAGTCGAAGAGGGCGATCTTCGAGTGTCGGTCCCGGCCACCGTCGAGATCACCAGGGCGATCCTCGAAGCCGCGGATGAGCCCGCCTCGGAGCAGCTCCGCCGCCCGGTCGAGGCCTGTGCTGCTCCCGAGCACGAGGGCCTGCTCTGATGGGGCCGCTCAGCTCGCTCGCCCTCGTCGCGTTGCTCGGCATCGCGTCCGAGCAGCTCGCCAGGCTCGTCGCGATCTTGGACTCGGGACGGTAGCGCGCATGGGCGTCGAGGGTGCTGGGCAACTGCTCGGTTACACGATCGAACAGCAGCTCTCCAGCGCCCTCCACTCCCTCATCCTCGGACGCCTGGAGCTATGGCAGTGCACGCCATCGCTCGCCGGTATCTACACGTTCGCGTACGACGCCGGCAGAGCTTCACGAGATGCAGAAATCTCGGATCTCCGCCGTCGCCTCGCGCGAGCTGAACACGAACGTGACCTCGCATACGTGAGGCTCCACAACCCAGGCCAGCGACTCCACGAAACCATCCAGGACCGCATCGACGCTGCATCCCTCGCTATCGAATCGCGAGGTCTCCCGCAGTCGGAAGTTCGGTTCTTCGAGGCAGTGCTCGAGCACGCCATCGACCTGAAGCCACGGAGGAACGCCGCGTGACGAACGCCGCCGAAATCATCAACCTCAAGACCGACCCGGAGAGCATCTGGTCACGCCGCACGAGCCTGCGATCCTTGCACGACTTCGCTCGCGCGTACCTCGCCTCGCCGTGGGCGGTCCTGGGCGTCACTCTCGCTCGCACGACGGCCACCGTGCCGCCGCACATCACCCTGCCGCCCCTCGTCGGTGGTCGCGGCTCCCTGAACCTGTTCGTCGCCGTCGTGGGCGCGAGCGGGCTCGGCAAGGGCGCATCCACCGCCGTCTCACACACCGCGATCACACTCGGGCAGGACGTGCCGACGCTCCCCATCGGCAGCGGCGAGGGCATGGCGAAAGCGTTCGGGCACCGGGAGGTCGTGGACGTCGAGGGGCAGCCGAAGTATTGGGTGACGGTCATCGACAACCCGGCTGTGATCTTCGAGTCATCAGAGGTCGACCAGTTCGCGGCGCAGGGCGGCAGGTCCGGGTCCACGCTCTCCAGTCAGATGCGATCCGCCTGGAGCGGCGAAGTCCTCGGCGCGACCTACGCGACCGCAGAGAAGGCCGTCACGATCCCGGCTCACGACTACCGACTGTGCTTCATCCTCGGCGTGCAGCCGCGACGCTCAGGCGCTCTGCTCTCCGAATCTGACGGTGGTACGCCGCAGCGCTTCCTCTGGCTCCCAGCAGCTGACCCGCTCGCCCGCGACGGTGTGAAAGCTCCCGAGCAGATGACGCTCCCGAAGATCGACTGGCCCATGCAACCGATGTGCATGGAAGTCCCGAAAGAAGCGGCCCGAGAGATCCGCCAGAACCGGATCAAAGCACTCAAGGGCGCGTCCGACGTGCTCGACGGTCACATGATGCTCACCAGGCTCAAGACGGCAGCCGCACTCGCGGTGCTCGACGGGCGCACTGACGTGGACTCCGAGGACTGGGAAATCTCGGGACTCGTCATGCAGAAGAGCGCGACCACCAGGGAGCTGTGCGTGCAGGAGCTTCGAGCGGTCGAGACGGAAGCGGCAGCCCGCCGCGGCGAAGACCGAGCGCACGCCGATGCAGCCCATGAGTCGAAGCGTGCCGAGCTGACAGCCCCCGCCCGGGTCGCCAACAAGATCGCCGAACGACTCCGCGACGGAGAGGTCTGGACCCGAGGGGCGATCAACCGATTGCAGACCTCAGCCGACCGGAAGTTCGTCGACGAAGCCCTCGCGATCCTCGTCCGCGAAGAGCGAGCCGTGAAGCTCTCCGATACCGAGTACCGAGGCATCGCAGAGTCGCCAACCGGGTGGGACGCCGTCTGATGAACGGCATGTGGCGAAGTGGCGGTGTGGCGGTTGTGGCGGTGCACCGGCCCCGGATACACGCCCATCAGGAGCACGGACCCCCGGAAATAAGCGGAAGCCACCAGGCCACCCAGGTCGAAACAGGCACGCAGGGCCGCCACATTCGCCACACGCCACATTCGCCACACGGAAGGAACCACCGATGAAACGCTTGCCGCCCGTCCGCATCGACGTACGCCCCACGTACGTCACCGAGCACCCCACGACCGTGCTCGCCCTCACGCAAAACCACCTCCGCCTCGAAATCGAACTCACCCGAGCCAGGGCATTCGCCGACGCGATCCACGATCTGCTCGACGCCCGCGAGAACCGGACCCGCCTTGAGTAAGTGCGCCCACGTCCGGGACATCAAGGGCAAGCCCGGACTGCTCGTCATCACCCACGCCGACCAATCCGTCGAGATCCCCCTCGCCGACGCCCGCGCCATCCTCGACGCCGCACACGACGCCATCGAGAACTACGAGCGCAACCGCTCACCGCAGGAGACAACACCATGACCGCCCCCATCACGACCGACACCGCACGCCCCGTCGCACTGCAACTCATCAGCGACCTCGGGCAACACGTCGGGAACCCCGAAGCCATCGCCGAAGTGCTCATCACCGCCCTCCGTCAGCACGGCCCCGACACCGCCACCCTCGCACTCACCGCCCTCGGCATCACCTACGCCGAATGCGTCACCCGCGACCCAGACGAAGCCAGCGCCCACCAGAAGCGCCACCAGCGCCCAACCGGAAGGAACCGCACATGACCCACCACGAATCCACACAAGCCGAAGCCGAACGCATCCTCCGAGCAGCCCTCGGCATCGCGCCCGACCTCCGCGAGGACCTCACCAACCGCATGCACGACAACACGCCCCGACCCGCCGACGCGATCCTCAGAGACGCACTCAACGGCGGCGACATGGCACTCAACGATGACGACGCGATCCGCGCCCGCATCCTCGGCAACACCAACTAGGAGAACCAGACCATGACCTACACCCCCAACGACATCGCCGACATCATCAACGCCGGCGGCACCGTCACCGACACGTACACCGACCTCCGCGAACGCCTCAGCGACTACCTCAACCCCGCACAGACCGCACGAGACGAGCTGCTGCAGAAGATCACCGACCCGGCCACGCCCATCGAGATCATCCACGAACTCCGAGCACGCGCCCTCGCCGAAGCCACCGACGCACCCCGACGAGCCGACATCGACAACGCCGTCACACGCGAACTCGAAGCCGCCCTCCGACGCGAGTACGCCACCACCGCCGAGAAGAACTACACCCACCTCGCCAAGCAGTGGAACGACACCGCCCGGAAGTTCACCCAAGCCCACGAAGCGGCACCAGCCACCAGCGACCCCGCATCGCTCATCACCCAGGACAGCAAGACCCGGGAGGCATGGGTGCTCGGACAGTCACTCGCCCTCACCCTCAGCAGCGAACTGCCGCTGCTCATCACCGCAGCGAAACTCGCAGGCGCAACGCTCGGTCACGACAACGACAGCATCGGCCTCGTCATCACCGCAGACGGACTCCACCGCCGCCGCATCTGGGAAGCATGGACAGGAGAGAACCGCTGGACCGAGCTGCTCAACCTCGGCGCGACACTCCACGCGAAGCCGCTCGACCAGTACGAGAAGTACGCCGAACCCAAGCCACTCGAATGGGTGCAGGTCCACTCCAACAGCACAGGCGTCGCCGGATTCCGACAGGTGCAGCTCGACCCCGAAGACCTCGACTACACCGAACAGATCCAGCAGCTCCGCGGCGAACCCAGCAGCAGCCGCGCAGTCCGCATCGCCTAACCCAACCCAGTGACGGCACGGGGCACGGCAACAACGTCGTGACCCTGCCACCACCTCCCCCCGTCCCGGTTCTAGGCCTACTACCGGCTTAGTGATCGCCGGGATGCGTGCTCAGCATCACTCGAAAAGGAGACAGACTCATGGAGACCCCCACAATCACCCCTGACGGCCTTAGGACGGCTGGTACAGCCTTCTGGACGGATGTCGTCGGCACGTACACGTTCCGCGCGGATGAGCTGCGCATCGTGGAAGCTACGGCCCGCACGCTGGACGACCTCGCGATCCTCGAAGCCGCTGCGGTGGACGCGAAGCCCGTCGTCGATGGTCACGCCGGCCAGCCGCGACCAAACCCCGTGTTCGGTGAGATCCGCGCCACTCGCCTGTTGCTCTCGAAGCTCGTCACGCAGCTCGGGCTCCCCGATGAGGGTGAGACGGTCGAGACGATCAAGAAAGCGCGCAGCGGCCAGGCTCGTCGTGCTGCTCGCGTGCGATGGGGCGCATGATGGCGCAGCTCCGAGGCACACCGGCCAGCTCGGCAACGGCCAAGCTCTTCGACACGAACCGTGAGGCGTGGGTGAGCGCCGACGACGTGGCGAAGCTCCGCTCTCTTCGCGCCGCTTACGAGTCCAGTGGACAGCACCGCGACTGGCAGGTGTTGGACGCGTTCTGCTCGCTCGCGAAGGGCTGGGTGGGCACGGAAGACGAGCTGCTGGACGCCTGGGCGGAGCAACGCCGACAGGACGCAACATACGACTGGCGGCAGACGGTGCCGCCGGAGATCGCGCGGTCTCAGGAATTCCCGCCGTACACGGACGCCTGGATCGCCGGGCTCTGACCACATCGTCGCCACAACTGGACCCGGTCCGCGTCCGTGCGGTCCGGGTCCAGTTATGGCCCCGATTTGACAGCTTGGTGCGGTTGTCGAAAAGCGACACGCCCGCACTACCACGGATTTTAGTGAACCGGGTAGTTTCGGCGCGCCGCGCCCTGTAGACTTGTGGAAACCTGTGGATAAGTTCCGTTTACTTGTGGACAACTGCGAAAGGAGAGACATGTCCGATACAACTGCCAGCAACCTGGTGACCACGAGTGGCGTGTCCGCTCTCGACGTGGCTAAGTTCTTCATCGACCAGGATTCCCTCCGCAGCGAGCCCGATGTGACTCCGATGAAGTTGCAGAAGCTGCTGTATTTTGCGCAAGCCAACTACCTCGCGGACACCGGGACACGTCTCTTCGACGACGACGTTGAGGCCTACGACCACGGCCCAGTGGTGCACTCTGTCTGGAAGTCCTACCCGGGTCGAAACGTTATCGCGGCGACTCATAGTGACTCGTTGCAGAGCATTCAGGAACTCCCGGACGATGTCGACGAGTTCCTTCAGGCTGTTTGGTCCCGGTTCGCCGACTACTCGGCTACTAAGTTGCGGAACATCACGCACACACAAGCGCCGTGGAAAGACCACTACGATCCCAACGGGTTCCGATGCCGGATTCCGGACAGTGACATGACTAACTGGTTCCGATCGGGTCGACTGGACCCAATTTGCCGTGTTGTGCATCCAAATCAGATGTTCATCAGTGGATTCCTCCTAGACGAGATGGATGAGGACAAGTCGGCGGCAAGATTCAAGGCCCTTTTGGTGGGATGACCACTTGGGACAGGGTGGCGCCCCTCGAGTCGCAGGAACAGGTCAGCGGTTTTAAAAGTGGCTTGGACAGCGTCGACGAGTGGGTAAGTGCCTCGGCCTACAGCTACCGGCGTTACGTGGCAACCCATCTGTGCTGTTCCGGCGACGTGCTGATCGCGTTCTTCGCGCTCAAGAACATCACCATTGAAACGGACGGGCTTTCATCCAAAATTCGGGGTCTGAAAGACCCGGAGGGACGTATTCAGGCGCTCCTGTTGTGCCAGATGGGCGTCGACCTGGAGCACCAGGGTGAGGGTAACGGTCTGAAGCTCTTCGTTGAAGCTGTGCGAAAAGCGATCGAAGCCTACGAGATTTCCAAGGTGCCACTGCTGGTCGTGGATGCGGCAACTGATCGGCTGGTCGACTGGTACCAGGACAAATGTGGCATGACGCGTATCCCCGGTACGCGTCGTCTCGTCGCGTTGATACCAGCACTCCAGAAAGCCTTGGCCTAGCCCGACCAGATGCGGGATGCATCCCCATGCAAAGTTCCGTGCAATACCGTCGCGGCTGGTGTCTGAATCTGGGTGCTCTGGAGGCGCCTGCCGTTGCAGCGTCGCCCGCCGTTGCAGTGAGGCGGCGCGGGTTTAGGTACGTCCGTGTCGTCACTAGTAGAGAAGTTCGAATCTCCTAGGCTCCACGGTGACAAAGAACCCCGGTCAGAGAAATCTGACCGGGGTTCTTTCTTTTTCTCTAGTCGACGAAGGCGTCGGGGTAGAGCTCGGAGGCGTCGACTCCCGGCGAGTACACGCTGAGGTCGCTCACGCCGGCTTCTGCGAGCACGTCCTCGCAGAGCAGCGTCTGCCCCCGATATCGGCCCCGCGGGGCCGTCAGCACCGCGTGGGCGGCGTCGGCGTACAGCTCAGGGGTTCGGCTGCGGCGCATGAGCTCCTCGCCGCCGATGATGTTGGCCACCGCTGCGGTCTGGATGGTGGTGCGGGGCCACAGGGTGTTCGCCTCCACACCCCGTTCGGCGAACTCGGCCGCGATACCGAGTGTGGCGAGTGTCATGCCGTACTTCGCGGTCATGTACGCCGGGTAGGCACCGAGCCACTGTGGTGCGAGGTTGAGTGGCGGCGAGAGCGACAGGATGCGCGCATCCTGTGACTCGAGGAGGTGCGGCAGGGCCGCCCGCGAGAGCATGAACGTGCCGCGCTGGTTGATCTGGTGCATGAGGTCGTAGCGCTTCTCGTCGATGTCGAGCGTCGAGCGCAGGTCGATGGCGCTCGCATTGTTGACGACGATGTCGATGCCGCCGAACTCGGCGACGGCGCTGTCGACCGCCCGCTGCAGGTCGGAGTCGTCGCGCACGTCGCCGACGACTGGCAGCGCGCGTCCGCCGGCCTCGCGTATCTCCTCAGCGGCTGTGTACACCGTCCCTGGCAGCTTCGGATGTGGATCCCCGGTCTTGGCCAGGAGCACGACGTTCGCACCGTCACGCGCGGCGCGCTTCGCGATCGCGAGTCCGATGCCGCGGCTCCCGCCCGACATGATGATGGTCTTCCCCGCGAGGGAACCTGCCTCCGTTGACTGAGTCAAATCCGCACCTCCATGTGCATCGTGGACGCACCCACGCTACCCACGCGCATGCCGAACCTCATGTGCGTTGTGGCACGGAGACAACGCAGACGCGGAAATGGCCGCCCTGAGCGAGTCAGAGCGACCATTTCGCGAACGCAAACGCGCGAACTCGACGTGGCGTCGAACGCGGTGCAGCGAGCCTCCTAGTGCTCGACAGCCTCCTCTGCGCCGTAGCCCGTGAGCGAGCGCACATCCATCTCCGCGGCGACCCGAGGGTCCTCCTTCTTCTGCGGCAGCACGGAGCCGAGCCAGCCGAGGAAGAACCCGACCGGGATCGAGACGATGCCCGGGTTGTTGAGTGGGAACCAGGCGAAGTCGATCTCCTCGCCGAGCATCGCCGTCTCAGCGCCGGAGACGACCTTGGAGAAGACGATCAGGATGATCGCTGTCGCGAGTCCGCCATACATGCTCCACAGCGCCCCACGGGTCGTGAACTTGCGCCAGTAGAGCGAGTACAGGATCGTCGGCAGGTTCGCGCTGGCCGCGACGGCGAAGGCGAGTGCGACGAGGAACGCGATGTTCTGCCCCTGCACGCCGATGCCACCGACGATGGCGACGACGCCGAGGACGACAACCGTGTACTTGCCGACCTTCACCTCCTGCTCTGGGGTGGCCGTTCCTCGCTTCACGACACTGTTGTAGATGTCGTGGGCGAAGGATGCGGCAGCCGTGATCGCAAGACCCGCGACGACCGCGAGGATCGTCGCGAAGGCGACCGCCGAGATGAAGCCCATGAGGATCGGCCCGCCCAGCTCGAGGGCGAGCAGCGGGGCAGCCGAGTTGACGCCTCCTGGCGCATCCTTGATGGCTGGGGCCCCCACGAGTGCCGCTGCGCCGTAGCCGAGGATGAGCGTGAAGACGTAGAAGCCGCCGATGAGCCAGATGGCCCAGACCACCGACTTCCTGGCCTCCTTGGCGGTGGGCACCGTGTAGAAGCGCATGAGCACGTGCGGGAGCCCAGCTGTGCCGAGCACCAGCGCGAGTCCGAGCGAGACGAAGTCGATCGGGTTCTTGCCGTACTGCAGGCCCGGCGCGAGGATCGCGGCCGGATCCTCCGCGCCGTCGAGGGCCGCCTTGTCGACCGCCGCCTGGAGGAGCGCGGAGAGGTCGAAGCCATTGATGACGAGCACCCAGATGGTCATCGCACCCGCGCCGCCGATGAGCAGGAAGGCCTTGATGATCTGCACCCAGGTGGTGCCTTTCATCCCGCCGATGAGCACGTAGATGATCATGAGCACGCCGACGACGGCGACGACGATCGCGACCCCGATGTCATCGGTGATGCCGAGGAGGAGGGCGACGAGGCCGCCGGCTCCCGCCATCTGCGCGAGCAGGTAGAAGAAGCACACCGCGAGGGTCGTGAGGGCCGCGGCAACACGCACGGGACGCTGCTTGAGGCGGAACGAGAGCACGTCCGCCATCGTGAACTTGCCGGTGTTGCGCATGAGCTCGGCGACGAGCAGCAGAGCGACGAGCCAGGCGACGAGGAAGCCGATCGAATAGAGGAATCCGTCGTAGCCGTTGATGGCGATAGCTCCGACAATGCCGAGGAACGACGCTGCCGACAGGTAATCACCTGAGATCGCGAACCCATTCTGGGTTCCGGAGAAGGATCGCCCGCCGGCGTAGTAGTCGGCTGCGGTCTTGCTGTTGCGGCTTGCGCGAATAACGATGAAGAGAGTGACCGCGACGAATGCCGCGAAGATCGCGATATTCAGGACGGGGTCATTGTTCGCGACAGCGCTTGCCTGGGGTGCCAACAGCTGCCCGCTCATGCCTGGTCCGCCTTGGTGAGCTCAACGCGAAGGTCGTTCGCGAGCGGATCGAGCCGCCGGTTGGCGTAGGAGACGTACCACATGGTGATCGCGAAGGTCGTCACGAACTGGCCCATGCCGAGCAGCAGACCCACGTTGATGTTGCCGAAGACCGGTGTGGCCATGAAGTCGTGCGCGTAGGCGGCAACGATGATGTAGGCGCCGTACCAGACCAGGAAGAAGATTGAGAGTGGAAAGACGAAGGAGCGCTGGCGCTTCTTCAGCTCCTTGAATTCAGCCGCTTCCTCGAATGCGACGTAGTCGATTCCACCTGGCGGTTGAGATGACGTTTCGTGTCGCATGGGGCCTCCTTGCCTCAGTGCATTGCTGCGTTCGTCAGATATGTGCGTGCAGTTCTCGACGGCAAAAGGCGGCGCTTCTTCGCATCGTTGCGAACACGAAAGCCTCATTGCCTGCGTGATAGCATCCACGCTACGCATACGACGAAGTATCGAACTACCCCCGGAAGTTGGTAGTGACCACATGATGTTCCCAGAGGCAGCCACTGAAGCGGATGTCTTCGCCGAGGCTGTCGCCCGCCTGCGCGAGTCCACGGGGTGTCCACTCTCGTTCGGCGGACCCACCCATCGCGACACGACGAATGTCCACACGATCTGCGGGAATCAGGGTCGCGGATTGGTCGGGTTGCGAGTGCAGCTCGGCCGTGGTCTCGGCGGTCGCGCGATGCTGGAGCGTCGCGCGAAGGTCACGACGAACTACCGAGGAAGCAGCCGCATCACCCACGACTACGACGTGCAGGTCCTGTCTGAGCAGGTCCAGAGCCTCATGGCGGTTCCGGTCATCGTCGACAAGCATGTCCGGGGCGTGCTCTACGGCGGGTTCCGCGCGGCTCCGGATTCCCAGTCGATGTCCCTCGGTCAAGCTGTCGCGCTCGGCAAGAGGGTCGAGGATGAGCTGCGTCTGCGAGACGAGCTGAGGCGCCGAATGCGGGTGGGGTCCGCGAGCATCTCCGGGCTGGGCTCCGGCGGGCTCACCGCATCCCAGCTCGAGGAGCTGAGAGGCACCTTCTCCGACTTGCGCGAGGTCGCGTCGATGCTCGGCGACGCGCGGGTTCGCGCGCGCCTTCGAGGCGTCGAGGAGCGACTGGTCAGATTTGCCGGAGACCACGGTGACCCCCGTGATCGGGAGCGCTCGAGAGCTCTCGAGTCGGCCGAGGAACCGGTCAGGCTCTCGCCGAGGGAGCTCGACGTGCTCGGGCAGATCGCCCTCGGACTCTCCAATCGGGACATCGCCGGGAAGCTGATCCTGACCGAAAGCACCGTCAAGAGCTACCTCGGTACCGCAATGACGAAGCTGGATGCGAGCTCTCGCTACCAGGCTCTTGCCAAGGCGAGGCAGCTAGGGCTCCTCCCCTGAACTGAAGGCCGACCCGAGAGCAACATTCTTGCGTTCATGACCCCGTCAGTGGACTGTTACGCAACGTGTCAGGATGTATCGGCGCGGAGACCCGCTGTTCTCTTATTCTTGCGACGCCTCGTGGCTCTTCTTGCGAGGCCCTCTAGAGCCTTAGAGGATGGCCGGCGCTTGCGCGCCGCATTGAAAGGACCCTCCTCCATGTCACGTCTCACCAAGATCGCCGCAGCAATCGGCGCGATCGCCCTCGTTGGAGGCCTCTCCGCGTGCTCTACCGGCGCATCCGATGAGAACACCATCAAGCTCGGCGTCGTCGGCGCATCCGACCCCTACTGGGAGGTGCTCGTCGAGGAGGCCGCAGCTCAGGACCTCACGGTCGAGCTCGTCGACTTCTCGGACTACAACCAGCCGAACCCGGCGACGACCGAGGGTGAGCTCGACGTCAACGCGTTCCAGCACATCATCTATCTCGCGCAGCACAACGCCGCCAGCGGCGACGACCTCGTGCCGATCGGCTCGACCGCGATCTACCCCCTCGGCTTCTACTCCTCGCAGTACGACTCCGTCGAGGCCATCCCGGACGGCGCCGAGGTTGCAGTGCCGAACGACGCGTCGAACCGCGCACGTGGCCTCCTCGTGCTCCAGGAAGCCGGTCTCATCTCGCTCAAGGACGGCGGCTCGCCGTTCTCGACCCTCGACGACGTGCTCCCCGAGTCGCGTGTCACGGTGACCGAGCTCGAGGCCTCGCTCACGGCGACCTCGCTGCCCGACCTCGCCGGCGCGATCATCAACAACGACTTCGTCGAGAACGCAGGCCTCACGACGGAAGACGCGCTCACTCGCGATGACCCCCAGAACGCCTCCGCGTTCCCGTACATCAACATCTTCGTCACGTCGGCCGAGAACGCCGACAACGCGAACTACCTGAAGCTGGTCGAGATCTACCAGAACTCCGAGGCAGTCGCGGCTTCGGTCAAGGAGACGTTCGGCGACACCGCCGTGCTCACGAAGACCCCCGTCGATGAGCTGCAGACGACGCTCGACGAGCTCGTCGCCGAGATCGAAGCACAGGGCTAGAACCCACCGCTCGCGTGCTCGCCGCCCGAGACCCGATGATGATCATCAGGCCTCGGGCGGCGATCTCGCTTGCACCGACGGACGGCGTCCCGACGGCGTCCACCAGCACCACCCACACGGTTCGACCGTGAAGAAGGCGAGAGCGAACACATGGCCCTCATCACACTCACCGACGTCGTCAAGGAGTATCCGTCGCCGAAGCGCGGAGCCCCGGCGACCAGAGCCGTCGACGGCGTCTCACTCAACGTCGAGGCCGGCGACATCTACGGGGTCATCGGCTACTCGGGGGCTGGAAAGTCGACCATGGTGCGCCTCATCAATGCGCTCGAGCCGACCACGTCCGGCAGCATCCACGTCGACGGCGTCGACATCACGACGCTCAGCGAGACGAAGCTGCGCTCGGTGCGCGCGGGCATCGGCATGATCTTCCAGCAGTTCAACCTCTTCAACTCCCGCAACGTCGCCGGCAACGTCGCGTATCCGCTGCGCGTCGCGAAGACCCCCAAGGCGGAGCGCGAGAAGCGCATCGCCGAACTCCTCGAGTTCGTGGGGCTCTCCGAGAAGGCCCGCGCCTTCCCCGACCAGCTCTCCGGCGGTCAGAAGCAGCGTGTCGGCATCGCCCGTGCGCTCGCAACGAACCCCAGTATCCTGCTCGCCGACGAGTCCACGAGCGCCCTCGATCCGCAGACCACGGCCGATGTGCTGCAGCTGCTCAAGAAGGCCAACCAGGAGCTCGGGGTCACGATCATCGTCATCACCCACGAGATGGACGTCGTGAAGGAGATCGCGAGTCACGTCGCCGTCATGGAGCACGGCAAGATCGTCGAGCAGGGCGAGGTCTTCGATATCTTCGCGAACCCGCAGGCGCCCGCGACCCAGCGGTTCGTCTCGACGGTCGTCCAGGGAGTTCCGGATGCTGCCCTGCGGTCCGACCTGAATGCGCGACACCCGGGAACTCTCGTGACGCTGAGCTTCCGCGACGGGCGGACGAACCAGGGCCAGGCGCTGCGCATCCTGCACGAGGCAGGCATCACCGTCGAGCTCGTCTACGGAGGCATGAACGAGATCCGCGGGAGGTCGTTCGGCGATCTGACGTTCGCCCTGCAGGGTGATGCCGCAGCGCAGCGCAGAGCGCTCGACCAGATCAGGGAACTCGCCGTCGTGACGGAATTCCAGGACACCAATGCTGGAGGTGCCGCATGAACGATGTGATCGACCTGCTGCCGAAGCTCTTCGAAGCCACAGGCGCCACCCTCTACATGGTGGCCCTGAGCCTCGTCTTCGGTGGCGTCGGCGGACTCTTCGTCGGCCTGCTGCTGTATCTGACGCGCAAGGGCAACCTCTACGAGCAGCCGGTCGTCAGCACGATCGTCAACATCATCGTGAACTTCTTCCGACCCATCCCGTTCATCATCTTCATCGCTGCCGTGCAGCCGGTCTCGCGGATGATCGTCGGCGTGGGGATCGGGGCAGAAGCGGCCATCGTCGCCATGTCGCTCGCTGCGACGTTCGGGATCTCGCGCCTCGTCGAGCAGAACCTGCTCACGGTGTCGCCAGGCGTGGTGGAGGCAGCACGGTCCGCGGGAGCCGGGCGCTTCCAGATCGTATGGTCGGTTGTCGTCCCCGAAGCGCTCGGGCCCCTCATCCTCGGCTATACGTTCGCGGTCGTCGCTCTCGTCGACATGTCGGCGATCGCCGGTGCCATCGGCGCAGGCGGTCTCGGTGACTTCGCCATCCAATACGGCTACCGCCAGTTCAACCCGGCCGTCACGTGGGCTGCGGTCATCGTCATCGTGGTGATCGTGCAGGGTCTGCAGTTCCTCGGGAACTGGGCAGCACGCAAGACGTTGCGTCGCTGATCCGGGCAGATGCCAGCGCCCGTCGATCGCGCGTCGGTGCCTCCCTGTGCGGAGGCCCGGCGCGCGTCGGCGTACGATAGCGAGCGCCCGTGGTTCGGGTCGGCCCAGGCATCAGGCCGCTGACCTCGAGACCTCGGCAGAGATCTTTGGAGGTTCCGTGCATCGACGACTCGCTTCCTACGGTGTCATCGTGCGCGATGGGCAGATCCTCCTCGCGCACTGGCGTGACCGCGGCCGTTCGGGCTGGACCCTGCCCGGCGGTGGCACCGACCCCGGCGAGGATCCGATCGACGGCGTCGTTCGTGAGATCTGGGAGGAGACCGGCTACCACGCGTCCATCGACCGGCTCCTCGGCATCGACTCGCACATCATCGCGGGCCGAGACCGGCTCGAGCCAGGCAAGACGCCCATGCAGTCGGTTCGGGTCGTCTACGAGGCGAGCATCGTGAGCGGCGAGCTCCGCAACGAGCGGGGCGGCTCGACGGACGAGGCTCGCTGGTTCGACCTCGATGAGATAGCCGCGCTCCGCACGGTGTCGCTCGTGGATGTGGGGCTCAGGCTCCATGAGGAGCGTCCGGCCAACGGGCACCTGCGTTCGATTCGGGCCCCCCGCTAGGCGCTGGAGGGTGCGACCCCGTCACGGGGCGTGCGGGCGACACGAGACCCGCGGAGGTTGCGAGAGACGGCGACTGCGTTGACAGCCACGATCATGGCCATCCCGACCCACTCGTGCGCTACGGGCACCTGCCCGAGCACCACGACGCCGGCGAGTGCCGCGAACATCGGGTTGATGCTCATGAACACCCCGAAGAACCTCGTCGTCACCCAGCGGAGCGCGATGACGTCGATCGAGTACGGGATGACGGAGCACAGCACACCGGAGAGCGCAGCCAGCAGCAGTGGCCAGCCGAGGAGCCGTCCCTCCGCGATCAGCTGCACCGTGATCGGGAGCGTCAACAGGCTCGAAACGAGCGTTGCCGTGGCGGGTGCCTGGAGGCCGCTCAGGCGACCGCCGAGCATCCGATTGAGCAGGATGTAGCTCGCCCAGCAGCACGCCGCGAGCAGTCCGAGGGCGTAGCCGAGGACGTCGCTCGACGCGTCTGGGAGCAGCAGCACGTACACGCCGACAGCGGCGCCTGCCGCGAGGAGGAGATCGGCCCTCGTTCGGGATGCGCATAGGGCCACGGCGAGGGGTCCGAGGAACTCGAGGGTCACGGCGAGCCCCAGCCCGATGCGGTCGACGGCTCCGTACAAGGACAGGTTCATGGTTGCCAAGACGACGCCGAGGAGGAGTGCGGGCCACCATTGCGCCCAAGTGAAGCTCCGCAGGCGAGGGCGCGCGATAGGCAGGAGGATGGCTGCGGACACGAGCTGGCGGATGGCCACGACGCCCGAGGTGCCGAGGGGTCCGAAGGCCAGGGCGCCGAGTGCCGCGCCGAGCTGGTTCGAGAGCCCGCTTCCGGTCAGCATCGCCGCACCCGTCACCACGCTGCGTGGTGCGGCAGCGGAGGCCGTTCTCCCGGTTCCTGTCATGAGCCAATGGTGACCCCGCCCCCGCAGGCCCAGAAATGCGCGACACGCGTGAGTTATACGCTGGACGCATGAGTTTGGAGATTCGTCACCTGCGCGCCCTCGCCGCGGTCGTCGACACGGGAACCTTCACCGATGCGGCGATCGAGCTCCACTGCTCGCAGGCGGCCGTCTCCCGGGCGATCCTCGCCCTCGAGACGCAGCTCGGAGCCCAACTGCTCTCCAGGTCGACTCGACACGTCGCGCTCACGCCACTCGGCGAGCGTGTCCTGACCCGCGCCCGCCGGGTGCTGCTCGAGGTGCGTCTCATCAGCGACGAGGTCGCCGAGACGACGCGGGAAGTGCGAGTCGGCTATGCCTGGTCGACCCTCGGCGCGCACACCGGTGCCGTGCAGCGCGCCTGGCGAGCGCAGCATCCCGAGTCGCACCTCGTCTTCCGGCAGAGCAACACCGCGACGGCGGGGCTCCTCGACGGCGAGGTCGAGCTCGCCGTGTTCCGCACGGTTCCCCGTGATCCCCGAATCGAGACGGTCCGCCTCGGCGAGGAACGACGCGTCGCCGTCCTCGCGAACGACGATCCGCTCGCCAGACGCAGGGCGCTGCTCCTCGACGACTTCGCCGGCAAGACCATGGCGGTGGATGCACGCACCGGCACGACGGTCGGCTCGCTCTGGCCGGCGGAACGCGCCCCGGTCTTCATCCCCACGAGCTCGCTCGACGAGTGGCTCACCCTCATCGCGGACGGCGACGTCTACGGGGTGACAAGCGAGGCTACGGCGGCGCAGCATCCGCGACCCGGTATCGCCTACCGACCGCTGCGGGACGCCCCGACGATCGAGGTCAGACTCGCGTGGTGGCGAGGTGCCAAACCAGCAGTGGCGGACGCGCTCGCGCAGGTCATCGTCGCCGCCTACGACGAAGCCCCGCAGCTCACCAGGTGAGTGCGGGGCCAGTCGTGCATGTGTGCGGCGAGAACTAGTTCGCTGCCGACGCGGGCGAGACCGTCGTGACGGGAGCGTCGAGCTCCTCGTCGGCGATCCACAGGTCGTCGTCTGCACGGAAGGTCTGCCAGAGGGCATAGCCCACGGCTGCGACAGCGGCGACGCCTGCACCGATGAGCAGCCAGCCACCGACACCGACGCCGGAGCTGTTGTACTTCTTGTCGTACGCCTTCGACGCCTTCTTGGCGCGCGAGTTGAGCTCCTTCGAGACCTTCTTCGCGGTGCCAGCGGCGTCCTTGAAGTCGTCGTTCTTCGAAGCGAGGTTGCTCACCGTGCCGGCAAGCGAGCCGGAGAGACCGGCCACGACAGGAAGGACCTTGCCGTTGAAGCGGACGCTCGCGTCTTCGTACTTGTCGCGCGCGGCGTTGTAGCTGCGGTCGAAGCTGGGGCGGACGTTGTTGTCGTAGCTCTTCTGCAGCGCGGGCACGAGCTCGGACTCAGCCAAGCCCTTCGCGCTCACGCCTGCCGACTGCAGGATGCCTCGAGCGTGCTCGATGACAGACTGCTGCTCGCTCCACAAGTTTGTTGCGTCCTTGCGGAGACGCTTGAGTTCACGCGACTGCTTCCGTGAAAGGGCCATTGGTACCTCCGGACGTTGACAAGTAGGTACTGCATATCTTGGCACGCTTCTGCCACACGGAACCTGAATCACCGCACGCTGTCGGCGGACAGGGAGGAGAGAAGTCGGGGGGCTATGGAAAGATGACCAGCATGTCAATCGCCACTGCACTCGCAACGATCAACACGAACCACGGCCCCATCAAGGTGGAGCTCTTCGGCAACCACGCGCCGAACACGGTCAAGACCATCGTGGGCCTCGCCACGGGTGAGCTCGAATGGACCGACCCTCGTGACGGCCAGACGAAGAGCACGCCTCTGTACGACGGCGTGATCTTCCACCGCATCATCCCCAACTTCATGATCCAGGGCGGTGACCCCACGGGCACCGGCACCGGCGGTCCCGGCTTCGCGTTCGACGACGAGATCCACCCAGAGCTCAACTTCAACGAGCCCTACATCTTCGCTATGGCGAACGCCGGCAAGCAGATGGGACGCGGCACGAACGGCTCGCAGTTCTTCATCACGACGGACCCCACTCCCTGGCTCCAGGGAAAGCACACCATCTTCGGCCGCGTCGCGGACGATGAGTCGCGCACCGTCGTCGACGCGATCGCGAAGGTCCCCACCGACGGCCGCGACAAGCCGCTCAAGGACGTCGTCATCGAGAGCGTCACCGTCGAGCAGCTCTAACCTCCAGAAGCCACTCCCCGCATGACATCACCCGAGCTGTCGCAGCAGCGTGAGAACTTCTGCTACCGGCACCCAGACCGACAGAGCTTCGTGCTCTGTCAGCGATGCGGGCGCACCGTGTGCCCCGAATGCCAGACACTCGCGCCAGTCGGCGTGATCTGTCCGGAGTGCATCCGGGAAGCGAACGCGAAGGCCAAGGCCGCACAGCGGCCCTCGGCCCGCACGCGGCTGCGACGGCTCGGGCAGGATCAGCGTCCGCTCGTCACCTACGCCATCATCGGCATCTCGGCGGTCCTCTGGCTGCTGCAGCAGGTGACGGGGGACTGGCTCACGGGCATCCTCGTCTACCACGGCATCTACTCTCACGCGGGTAGCGGGGCGTTCGAGCCGTGGCGCATGCTGACCTCGGCGTTCGCGCACTCCACCGTCTTCCACCTGGCGTTCAACATGCTGACGCTGTGGATCTTCGGTCGGGTACTCGAGCAGGTCTACGGGCACTTGAGGTTCGCTGCGCTCTATGTCGTCAGTGCGCTCGGTGGCTCGCTCGCGATCGCGCTGGTCGCCCCGAACACCACGGTGCTCGGCGCCTCCGGTGCCGTCTTCGGTCTCTTCGGCGCGTACTTCGTCGTTATGCGGCAGGCCCGGATGAACACGATGTCGCTCATCGTGCTGGTCGGCATCAACGTCGTCATGGGGTTCGTGATCCCGGGCATCGCCTGGCAGGCGCACCTTGGTGGGCTCGTAACGGGAGCGCTGTGCTCCTGGCTGTTCCTCTGGGAGTCGAAATCGGCGAAGCCCTCACAGAAGGGGCTCTGGATAGTGGCGGCCCTCGGCGTGCTCATCGTCGTGGGTGCCACCGTCAGCGTCTCCCAGCTGCCGTTGGCGGTAGCTGGCTAGCCCTCCGTCTGCTTCGCAGGACCAAAGAAGCCGCGCATCCGGTCGGGTGCGCGGCTTCTCTGTATTGTGTGAGAGTTATCCACAGGGTTATGCACACCTGGGGATGAATTACACAGCTGTCATTCGAGACCCTGTGGATAACTTGTTGGGGCTGCTAACGCCAGTTCGTCGTCATGATGAAGCCGATGAACGCGATGCCGAAGCCCACGAGGATGTTCCATGAGCCGAGCTCGGCGATCGGGAGAGCACCGCTCGTCAGGTAGAACACGATGATCCAGAGGAACCCGAGCAGCAGGAAGCCGAACATGAGCGGCTTGAACCAGACCGGGTTCGGGTTGCGCTCGTCGCTGTCGCTCACCCCGGAGGCGCGCTTCTGCCGACGCTGCTTCTCCGTCGCCGCGAGAGCGGCCGCAGCTGCGGACGCTTCCGAGGAACGGTGCTTCTTCGTACCGGCCGGAGTCTTCTTCTCCGGCTCGTCGGACTTGGAGTCGCTGGACTTCTCACGAGACATGCGGGCCATCCTATCTATGATTGCTCCTATGCCATCTGCTGAACGGCCCGGACGAGACGACGGGACGACCTCGATCGAGTCTCTCCTCGCGGCCGACGACGGCTACGAGACCAGGTCCGAGCGACGCCTCCGAGAGCAGCAGGCTGCATCCCGGCAGCGCGAGGACTCGTCGAAGGTCACGGGCTCGAAGCCGAGGCGGCGGCTCAGCATCATCGGCGTTTCTGGTGAAGTGCTCATGACCCTCGGAGTCGTCGTCCTGCTCTTCGTCGGGTGGAAGTACTGGCTCAACGACCTCATCGTCGGCGATGAGCAGAACCAGGCCGGGCAGGAACTCAGCCAGGTGCTCGCGGATGGCGGTGAAGAAGCGACGACCGTGACCACAACGGACCCGGCCATCGGCATCCCCATCTCCTCGGCGCCGACGGTCACGAACGAGCGCTTCGCGATTCTCTACGTTCCCACCTGGGGGGCCGACTACGCCCGTCCCATCGCGCAGGGAATCGAACAGCACGAGGTGCTCGACAACAACATCGGCCACTACCCCGACTCGCAGATGCCCGGTGAGGTCGGCAACTTCGCCATAGCGGGCCACCGTCTTGCCTACGGGGCTTCGATGCAGAAGATCCACGAGCTGCAGCTCGGCGACGAACTCGTCGTGGAGACCGCCGACGGCTGGTACACCTACTCGTATCGTTCCGGCGAGTACGTCGCCCCCACACAGGTCGACGTGCTCGGCTCGGTGCCTCGCTACCCGGAGCAGACGGGCACAGACCGGCTCATGATGATCATGAGTTGCAACCCGTTCTGGTCGACGGCAGAGCGCATCATCGGGTACGCGGTGTTCGACAGCTTCACGCCGCGGGCCGACGGCCCGCCAGCGTCGATCGCCGCGTCCGTCGCCACGCAAGGGGGTCTCTGATGTACGGTGCGCTCTGGCGTGTGCTCCCCGGGCCATGGCCCGTCAAGCTCCTGATCACGCTCGTCGTGATCGCAGCCGCTCTCTACGGTCTGGTCTTCTACGCGTTCCCGTGGGCGGATGCACTGCTCACGCCCCAGAACGACGTCACCGTCGGCCTCGGAATCGCTGGCTCCTCAGCGACAATGGCATCCTGACGGCGACGGCTCTTCCCGATCATCGGAAGGAGCCGGAACGCGTTGCGCGGTCACCGCGACCTTGCTCGCGAGTCGTCGTGCGCCGCTACTCCTCCGTTGAGGAGGGGCCCGCGCTCGAGGTGGGTTCTGGTGCTGGCGCGGTCGTCTCCGGCGGGGCCGGCACGGACGTGCAGTAGGTGACCTCGACCTGCGAGTGCTGGGCGACTGGTCCTGGTGGGACCGACATGTTCACGATCGGGTCGCCGTCGACCGCGAGGCAGCCCGGGTCCTGCTTCACGACCGCGAGGAGCCCGAGTTCACGGAGCGTGGCGGTCGCCGACTCGAGGGGCTGACCGATGAGGTCAGGCAGCGCCACGTTGCCCGTCGACGTCACGAGGTTGACGCTGGAGCCCGCGGCGACGCTGGAGCCACCCGCAGGGTCGCTTCGGACGATCGTGCCGGCAGCGACCGTCGGAGAGTCCTCTGACGTGATCTGGCCGACGCTCAAGCCCGCGCCCTGGAGCGCGACCGTCGCCTGCTCAACGGTCATGCCGTTGATGTCCGGCATCGTGACCGCAGACGGGCCAGTCGAGACCAGGACGGTGATCTCCTGGCCGGGAGAGACGCTCAGTCCTGAGCCCGGCGTCGTGCTGATGACCTGGTTCTCGGGGACCTCATCGCTCGTCTGCGCCGCACGCACGGGCGTCAGGCCGGCTTCCTCGAGTGTCGTGCGCGCCGCGTCCCACTGCTCGCCCACGACGTCTGGCACATCGACGCTCGTGTCGGGCAGCTGGCCGACCTGCGGGAGGGAGGACACCCAGATGCTGACGGCCACGATGACGACGACGAGGAGCGCCGCGGCGCCCCAGATCCACATCGCTGGGGGACGCCGCTGCACCTGCGGTGCGCGGTCGTCGGTTTCCGAGAGCGAGTTGAAGGCGGACTCCGTGGCGCTCACGCCAGAGGGGGCTGGTCCGAAGAGCTGGGTGCGGTCGTCGTCCTCCACCTTCGTGGCGAACGCAGGCATGATGCCCTGTGCCGCGAGGTCGAGGTCGCGTCGGAACTCCGAGGCCGACTGGTAGCGGTCCTCGCGGTTCTTCGCGAGGGAGCGCTTGACGACCGCGTTCATCGCCTTCGAGACCTTCGGGTTGATCTCGTTGGCGTCGATGGGGCGCTCGGTGACATGCTGGTAGGCGACGGCTACGGCGGAGTCACCCTGGAACGGGACCTTGCCGGTCAGCATCTCGTAGAGCACGATGCCTGCGGAGTAGAGGTCGCTTCGTCCGTCGACGTTCTCGCCCTTCGCCTGCTCGGGCGAGAAGTAGGAGGCGGTGCCGAGGATCGCCGTCGTCTGGGCGATCGTGCCCGCCGTGTCGGAGATGGCCCGGGCGATGCCGAAGTCCATGACCTTGACCGTGTCCTCCGGCGTGATCATGATGTTGCCGGGCTTGATGTCGCGGTGCACGACGCCAGCACGATGCGAGTACTCGAGCGCCGTCAGGATGCCCGTCATGTACTCGTGGATCTGCGTGTCGGCGAGCGGGGCACCGGCCATGACGTCGCGAAGCTGCTGCCCCTCGATGTACTCCATGACGATGTAGGGCACGACAAGCTCGTGCCCATCGGCGCGCACGAACGTGTCCTCGCCTGCGTCGAAGACGCGGACGATCGTCGGGTGCGTCATCCGGGCAGCGGCCTGTGCCTCCTGTCGGAAGCGCGACCGGAAGTCGGGCTCGCCGGAGAGCTGCGTGTTGAGGAGCTTGACGGCGACGCGGCGGCCAAGACGCTCGTCGGTCCCGAGGTAGACCTCAGCCATACCTCCACGACCAATACGCCGACCGATGTCATATCGGCCCGCGAGCGTGCGTTCGCCCTGCATCACGGAAGCAAGCTCCTCTCCCCTTGGCAGTGTTCGCCAAGCTCAAGCCTCGTTAGTCTGCCGATCTTATCTCGACGCGAATGAGTGATCGGTGCCATCGGAGCTGTGAACCGCGCGTTCCATGTGGATGCATGGAGTTGAGCGAATTCGTTGCTTTGTGCATCCGCCCGCCGGGCCGCCGAGATCAGCCCTCTGGGTCGGTTGACGGCGGAGTTGACGTGCTCGGCGTCGGCTGTGGGACGGTCGCGGAACCCGTGGGTGAGTCGGCACTCGTGTTGCCCGAGCCGCAGGTGGCGCTGTACGAGGCTTCGACGATCGTCGAGCCGTCGTTGACGTTGACGTTGACCGAGGTTCCCGTCACGCTGCCCGGGGATTCGGCGCCAGACACGTTCACGTTGTACGCGGAGAGGCTCTGCCCGGGAGGGCACTGGAACGACGGCCAGCTGATGGTCGCCTGCGTACCCGCCGCGTTGACGGTGACGGTCGGAGCCGTCGTCGGGGTGTTCGGCGTCTCCATGTTCGCGTACACGGTGAGCGTCACGGTGGAGCCGAGGTCGACGGTTCCGGTCGGGCTGACCGCCGTGACCGTGTTGACGTCTTCCTGGTTCGTCGCGACCGGGCCCTCGGCGCGTGCCGGGGTCAGCCCGAGCTCCGAGATGCGGTTCGCCGCCGTGTCGTAGTCGAGGCCCAGGTAGTCGGCCTGCGCGATCGACACGTTGGTCGGCGTGCTGACGCTGGGGGTCGGCTCCTGCGACGGAGTCTCGACCGGTGTCGTCTCCGTGATCGAGGGCGGGGGTGTCGTCGTCGCGTCGGCGTCGGTGTTGTTGGTCACCAGCGCGAACGCGAACCAGGCGAGGGCCGCAGCGAAGAGGATGATCGCTCCGATGAGCACCCACAGCCAGGCAGCCGGCTTCTTGCGCTCTTCGTCTGCCGGGGAGACGAGCGAGGTCGAATCCTCTTCTGCGCCTTCGACCGGGGTTCCTCCGATGAGCGTGTCGAAGTCGTCCTTCATGACCTCGGTCGTGCCCGCGGCCGTGCCGAGCACGGTCGTGCGTGCGCCCTCGTCCATGATGGCGGTGCGATCGAGCGGAGCGGTGGCGTCACCGACCTCGTCGGCGGCCGTCAAACCGAGAACCGCGGGGACCGCCTGCGCTGCCCGCGTGACGTTGCCGTCGCGCAGTGCGCGTGCAGCTCGAGCGAAGACCTCCGCTGAGACCGGCCGGTCTTCCGGCTTCTTCGCGATAGCAGCGAGCACGAGGTTGCGAACCGGCTCTGGCACCGTCACGGGCAGTGCCGGAGGCTCGTCGTTGATGTGCGCCATGGCGATCGCGACCTGCGATTCACCCGTGAACGGGCGCCTGCCTGCGAGCGCCTCGTAGGCGACGATGCCAAGCGAGTAGATGTCGGTGGACGGGTTCGCGGCGTGACCGGAGGCCTGCTCGGGCGAGAGGTACTGGACGGTGCCCATGACCTGACCCGTCGCCGTGAGCGGCACCTGGTCGGCGATCCGAGCGATGCCGAAGTCGGTGATCTTCACGCGGCGGTCTGGCGTGATGAGCAGGTTGCCTGGCTTGATGTCGCGGTGCACGAGGCCGGCCTTGTGAGCCGCGTGCAGGGCGAGTGCCGTCTGCGACACGATGTCCATGACCTGGTCGGGCGGCAGCACGCGCTCGCGCTCGAGCACGGTCGAGAGCGCCTCGCCTGGCACGAGCTCCATGACGAGGTAGGCGGAGCCGTTCTCCTCGCCGTAGTCGTACACGTTGGCGATTCCCTCGTGGTTCACGAGAGCGGCGTGCCTCGCCTCCGCGCGGAAGCGCTCGAGGAAGCCGGGGTCGCCCATGTACTCGTCTTTGAGGATCTTGATGGCAACGGTGCGCCCGATCACCTGATCGGTCGCCTCCCAGACCTCGCCCATGCCGCCGATGGCAATGCGCGAGCTCAGCTTGTATCGGTCTCCGAACGAAACACCTGCAGCTGGTCTCATCTGCTCAGCACCGCCTTCATCACTTGCTGCCCAATCGTCGCCGCCAGGCCATTTCCGGTCCCAGACTGTCCCATTCCGCCACCGTCTTCGAGCACTACCGCGACCGCGATCTGCGTATCGCCCGATTCGGCGAATCCTGTGAACCACAGCGAGTACGGCTCACCCTCGCCGTTCTCCGCGGTCCCTGTCTTCCCAGCCACATTGATCCCGTCAATTCTTGCATTACTGGCAACGCCCGAGTTCACGCTGCCCTCCATCATCGACTGGAGTGACGCCGCAGTCTCCTCGCTGATGGCCCTGCCATAGCTCGAGATCTCCGGTCCCTGGATCTCCTGGAGGCTGGGTGTGAGCACCTGCTCGACGAGCGACGGGTTCATGACCTCACCTCCGTTGGCGATGGCCGCTGAGATCATCGCGAACTGGAGCGGGGTTGCCCGCACGTCGAACTGGCCGAAGCCGGTCAGGGCGAGCTGCGCATCGTCGTCGAGCGCCGTGGGGTACGTGCTCGCGCTCGCCGTCATCGGAATCTCGAATTCGTGATTGAAGCCGAAGGCCTCTGCCATCTCGCGGACGCGCTCGGCGCCGAGGTCCATGGCGAGCTGCGCGAACGGCACATTGCACGACTGCTCGAGGGCGATACGGAGGTTCGTCGTGTCGCCGCTTCCGCACTTCGCGCCGGCGGACGGGTTGTTCACCGAGACATTGGTGCCCGGGAGCGTGAGCGTCGCCGGGTTCGGAAGCGGGGACTCGGCCGTGGCGAGGCCGTCTTCCAGGGCAGCGGCGGCGACGACGAGCTTGAACACCGAGCCGGGAGGGTTCATGTCACCGCCGATCGCACGGTTGCTGAGCGGATCGTTCGGGTCGGCCAGGAGCGCGTTGTAGGACTCGAGCACGCTCGTCTGGTCGTGGCTCGCCAGCAGCGCCGGGTCGTAGGTCGGTGTCGAGTACATGGCCAGGATCGCGCCCGTCGCCGGGTTGATCGCGATGGCAGCGCCCTTGTACTCGCCGAGAGCGTCCGCAGCCGTCTGCTGCGCCACGGGATCGATCGTCGTCTCGACGGCCGCGCCAGCAGGGTCCTGGCCCGTGAAGAGACGCTCCAGCCCCTGGAAGAACTGCGTGTCGCTGCTGCCCGAGAGCTCGGGGTTCAGGGCACCCTCGAGGCCCGTGGATGCACCGTCGACCGAGTAGTACCCCGTCACGGCCGCGTACAGGGGACCGTTCTCGTACTGCCGCTGGTACATGTACTCGCTGTCAACCGGCGTGGAAGACGCGATCGGCGTGCCGTTGACCAGGATCGGACCACGTTGGATCTCGAAGCTCTCCTGGCGGGTCCGGCTGTTGCGCGGGTCGTCTCGGAGCGACTCCGCCTGGAAGACCTGGATGCTCGTGGACGCCACGAACAGCGACATGAACATGATCATGACGAGGACGCCAACGAGGCGGATGTTCTTGCTCATTCGTCGATCGCCTCCGTCGGCACGTTACGCACGGTGTCGCTCAGTCTGAGAAGGATCGCGACGATGATCCAGTTGGCGAGCAGGCTCGAGCCGCCCGCCGCCATGAAGGGCATCGTGAGGCCCGTCAGCGGGATGACGCGCATGACGCCACCTGCCACGACGAACACCTGCACCGCGATCGTGAACGCGAGGCCCGTCGCGAGCAGTCGCCCGAAGTCGTCGACCCCTTGCTGGCCGATGCGGAAGCCGCGCGCCACAAAGATCACGAAGAGCAGCAGCACGACGAAGATGCCGGCCATGCCGAGCTCCTCGCCGATGGCCGCGATGATGAAGTCGCTCGACGCGAGGGGGGTCGTGCCGGGGCTGCCCGAGCCGAGGCCCTTGCCGATGAGACCGCCGGCACCGAGGCCGAAGAGTCCCGTCACGAGCTGGTAGCTGCCGCCATCCGCCTCGTACATCTCGTCGTCGAAGGGGTCGAGCCAGGCGTGGACGCGGAATTCGACGTAGCCGAGCGTGTTCGCCGCGATGAGCGCGCCGCCGATGAACAGGCCGAGGCCGATGAGCACCCACGAGAGGCGCCCCGTCGAGACGAAGACCATGACGAGGAACAGGCCGAAGTACAGCAGGGAGGTTCCCAGGTCGCGCTGGAAGACCAGCACGCCCATGCACACGGCCCACACGACGAGGATCGGCCCCAGATCCCTGACCCGCGGGAAGCGCATCCACAGGAACTTCTTGCCGACGACAGAGAGCGAGTCGCGGGCCGTGACGAGGTAGCCGGCGAAGAAGATCGCAAGCGCGATCTTCGCGATCTCACCGGGCTGGAAGGAAAAGCCCGCGATGCTGATCCACACGCGCGCGGCGACGTCGGTACGGCCAAGCCCCGGGATGAGCGGCAGCAGCAGGAGCACGATGGCGATGGCCATGAACACGTACGTGTAGCGCTGCAGCACTCGGTGGTTCTTGAGCGCGATGAGCACTGCGATCGCGACGCCCACCGCGAGCATCGTGAGCACGATCTGCTGCGTCGAGGGAGTCCAGAAGACGCCCTCAAGCGCAGGATTGCTCAGGTCGATGCGGTAGATCATCGCGATGCCGAGGCCGTTGAGCACCGCCGCGATGGGCAGGATGAACGGGTCGGCGCCCGGCGCGCGGAAGCGCAGAACGATGTTCACGCCGAGAGTCAGCGCCCCGATGATGGCCGACAAGGTGACGACGTTGAAGTCGAAGGTGCCGCGCACGCCGAGCTGCACGAGCAGCAGCGCCGAGAAGTTGATGATGAACGCGAAGACCAGCAGGCCGAGCTCCATGTTGCGGAGCCCCTGACCCGTCTTCCTCGGGGCACCGGGCACGACGGGCGCCTGTTCGCGTGACTTAGTCAGGAATGGCATCTCGGAGCCGTTCCACGATCTCGTTGGCGGCCTCACGGTCGCCGGCGCTGATCGTCTTGTCGACCTGCGACTGCTGGTACTCAGGCAGGCTCGAGATCTTGATGTCGGTCGTCTCGGTGAGCTCGTGCAGGGTGATCGGACCGATGCCCTGCTGCACGCCCTGGTAGACGGCGACATAGCCGACGCTCTCACCGACGTAGTACTGCTGCTGCGTCCAGTTGTAGGCGAGGAGCCCAGCACCGGCGACGGCCGCGAGGAAGACGATGGACGCCGCGAGCCACGAGACCTGCCGGAGGCGCTTTCGTCGCTTGTCCTCCGCGATGAGCTCCTGCAGCGCCTCGTCGCTGAACGGGACGAACTCCTCGTCCTGCGGGCGAGGGGCGGGCCGCCGCAGGGGGTGCAGGATGGACGGGATGATCTGGTTGCTGCGCTTCTGCAGGTTCGCCGAGTAGCGAAGCGGGTTCGCGGCTGATCCCACGACTCGCGTCTTCATGGGCTCGAGCGGCTCGGGGCCGATCTCGAGGATCACCACGGTCACGTTGTCCGGTGCGCCGTTGTCGAGCGCGAGCTGCACGAGGTCATCGCTGATCTCGCGGCTCGACTCGTCCATGCGAGCCAGGGTGCGCTCGATCTGCGACTCGTCGACGTAGCTTGAGAGGCCGTCCGAGCAGAGCAGCCAGCGGTCGCCCTCCTGGATGTCGAAGACCTCGGTGTCGACGTCCGGCCTGGTCTCGACGTCGCCGAGCACGCGCATGAGCACCGAGCGCCTCGGGTGCGTGAGCGCTTCCTCCGCCGTGATGCGGCCCGCATCCACGAGCCGCTGCACGAACGTGTGGTCGACGGTCATCTGCACGAGAGAGCCATCGCGGAACCGGTACACCCGCGAGTCGCCGATGTGCGCGAGCACGAGGGACTGGCCTACGAGGCTGAGGGCGCTCACCGTGGTTCCCATGCCGCGGAGCTCGCTGTGCTCCTCGACGGCGCCCGCGATGAGGGCGTTCGCGTCGAGCAGCATCTCCGTCATGGCCTGCTCGGCGTCTTCGGTGCTCAAGTACTGCTCGTCGTTCTCCGCGAAGTGCTTGACCGCGATCGCGCTCGCCACGTCACCGCCGGCATGCCCGCCCATGCCATCCGCGACGACGAACAGGTTGGTGCCGACGAAGCCGGAGTCCTGGTTGTTGCTTCTGACCTTGCCGACATGGGAGACGGCGCCGGCGCGCGCGATGACCAGCATGCCTATCGCAGCTCGAACGTCGTCGTCCCGATGCGCACAGGCGTGCCGACCGGGACGTGGGTCGGCTGGGAGACGCGCTTGCCGTTGACGTAGGTGCCGTTCGTCGAGTCGAGGTCCTGCACCATCCACGCATCGTTCCAGAGCAGCAGGCGCGCGTGGTGCGTGGAGCTGTAGTCGTCCTGGATGACGAGGTCGGAGTCGCCAGATCGGCCGATCGAGAGCGGCTCGCTGCGCAGCGACAGCTCCGTGCCGCGCTTCGGGCCGGAGGTGATGACCAGCTTGCTCGGCCGCTCGGAGCGCGCAGCCGGACTGGGCACGGGAGTCGGCGGCCGGTGGCTTCCTGGACCAGCATCACCCGAGTCGGATGAGCGGACGGGAGCGGCAGGCGCGGCGGCCGGTGCCGGTGCGGCGTCGTTGTCGGCCGAGGCGAACACCTGCTGGCGCGACTTCTCCATGGCCTGCTTGTAGGCGGACGATCGGGTGCCGAAGAGATCGCTGCGAAGCGAGTAGATGACGGAGAAGACGAAGATCCAGAGCGCGGCCAGGAAGGCGAGGCGCAAGACGAGGAGAGTCAGCTCACTGGTCATGTGAGGCCTCCCTGTCGCGGGAGGTACCCGGTGTCGTCGCTCGGGTCGGCCTGGGGGATCACCCGGAACACAATACGGTGACGCCCGATCTGAATGGTCGAATCGGGCTCGAGACCCGCCTGGGAGATCGAACGGCCATTGACCTTCGTCCCGTTCGTCGAGCCGAGATCGCGGATACCGGCACGCTTCCCGTCCCAGACGACTTCGGCGTGCTTCCGCGACGCGCCGGTGTCGGCGATCGTGATGTCGGCTTCGGAGCCGCGCCCGATGACCGTCGATCCGACGCCCACATGGATGCGCTCGCCATCGACATCCAGGATGGGGGCCCAGGCGACCTGGCCCTGCACGCTGCGCGAGTCGACCTCGATGCGTCCCTCAGAGAGCGAGTCGTTCTCCAGGAACTTGATGCTGAGGCCACCCGAGAACTGGTAGCCCTGCTTCGCGGCATGCTGCTCGACGACGCGCATGAGCTCGTCCTGGATGCCAGCGATCTGCGAGATGCGCGTGTAGTCGACCTGCGACATCTGCACGTTGAAGCGATTCGGGACCAGCACGCGGTCGCGTGTGACGATCGACGCCCTGGTGTCCATCTCGCGTTTCAGCGCGGCGCTGATCTCGACGGGCTGGAGCCCAGAGCGGAAGGTCTTCGCGAACGCACCATTGAAGAGACGCTCGAGCCCACGCTCAAATCTGTCGAGGATTCCCACATGTCTCCTGGTTCTCGAGGGCACGCAACAGCCCGCACCGGGTGGCGCGAATCTGTTTCATGCTAACGGCACTGGGCTGGATGTCCGACTTCTTTGCCTCGGCTATGGGCTTCCGGTGCCCTGCCTGGGCGCTTCCCCGGTGGGCGTCCTCGGGTCTGAGACGCTCGCATCCACGTCCCGGTTTCGCACTCTGCGACAGTGTCTGGTAATCTCTCGGAGGTTGGCGCGAGTGGCGGAATTGGCAGACGCGCACGGTTCAGGTCCGTGTGCCTTCGGGTGTGGGGGTTCAAGTCCCCCCTCGCGCACCAGGGTCCCAGAGCAAGAGCACTGGGAACACGAAACCCCCGGAACTTCGGTTCCGGGGGTTTCGTCGTTCCGGCACGCACCCGCATCGGCGGACTTATGTCGAGCTTCAGGACTTGCTAAGGTGGCCGATCTGTCGAGCGTCGCCGCTCGGGTAGGTCGAGGCGGCGACGTCCTCGGTCCGAGGCTTGAAACCTCCAGCACTCGCTTTCTGAGAACCTGGAGGGTTTTCTTGTCTTCTGACGCGTCTTCCGTCAAGCGCGTATCCGCGCCACGCACCATCTCCAAGTGGTGGGCACTCGCCGTGCTCGCCCTCACCCAGCTCGTCGTCGTGCTCGACGGCACGATCGTCACCATCGCACTGCCGCAGGCGCAGATCGAGCTCGGCCTCACCGACGTGCAGCGGCAATGGGTCGTCACCGCCTACGCCCTCGTCTTCGGGGCGCTCCTGCTGCTCGGCGGTCGAGTCGCCGACTACTGGGGACGCAAGCGCGCCTTCCTCGTCGGCATGATCGGCTTCGGGGTCGCCTCGGTCTACGGCGGCTTCGCCCAGAGTGCCTTCGACCTCATCCTCGCCCGCGGACTCCAGGGTCTCTTCGCCGCGCTCCTCGCCCCCGCCGCCCTCGCGCTGCTCACCGTCAGCTTCCCCTCCGGCAAGGAGCGCACAACCGCGTTCGCCGTCTTCGGTGCCATCGGCGGAAGCGGGGCCGCGGTCGGCCTCGTGCTCGGCGGAGCGCTCACCGAGTTCGCCAGCTGGCGCTGGTGCCTGCTCGTCAACGTCTTCTTCGTCATCGCCGGTGTCATCGGCGCGCTCATCGTCCTGAAGGAGAGCAAGGCCGAGGGTGACAACACCTACGACCTCTGGGGCACCGTCACCGTGTCGCTCGGCCTCGGCTCGCTCGTCTACGGGTTCAGCCTCGCCGAGGAGGGTTGGGGATCCCTCGGGACCATCGGCTTCCTCGCGCTCGGTGTTGCACTCCTCGCCGCATTCGTGTGGATCGAGACCCGCGTCGCCCAGCCCCTGCTCCCGTTGCGGGTCGTGCTCGACCGGGTGCGCGGCGGCGCGTTCCTCATCCAGGCCGTCATTGGCAGCGTGCTCATCGGCGCCACCATGTACCTCGCGCTGCACCTGCAGATCGTCATGGGAATGGAGCCGCTCGTCGCGGGCCTCGCGAACGTCGCGATGACCGTCGTCATCCTCGTGTGCGTCCCTGTCTGGGCGCGTCTGCTCCCCAAGTTCGGGCCACGCCCGTTCATGGTCGTCGGCCCGATCGTCGTCGCCGGCGGACTCCTGCTGCTCTCCGGCGTGACCGTGGACGGCAGCTACCTCACGCACATCCTGCCCGGACTCGTGCTGCTCGGCATCGGCCTCTCGATGATCTTCGTCCCACTGCAGAACCTCGCGCTCACGGGCGTGGAGCCGCACGACGCTGGTGCCGCAGCGGCAACCGTGAACTCGACCATGCAGATCGGCGGGTCGATCGGCCTCTCCGTCTTCACCGTGTTCTATGCGAACGCCGTTGCTTCGGGAGTCGAGGAGGGCGAGACGCAGCTGCAGGCCTTCACGAACGGCTACTCGGCGGTCTTCCTGGCCGCCGCGGGTGCCATGCTCCTCGCGGCGCTCATCGCCGGCTTCATGATCAGGGGCACCAAGGACCGCCCGCTCGTGCCGTCGGAATCATCCGAGCAGGACTCCCTCGTCTCGATGCACTGACGCGCGCCCTGACCAACTTCAGTGCTGAACAGGTCATTCCGGGTCGTCTCGGACTGATCCGGGGCTTCTCCGCACTGAAGTTGGTCAGCCGTCGTCGCTAGCTGCCGTCGCTCCAGCGCTCGAGACCGTGGCCGTCGACGGATCGGCCGCCGAGCTGCACAGAGTCGTCGCCGAGGTTCACCGCGAGGAGAGCTCGCTCGCCCTCGCTGCCCTCGGCGATGAACAGTGCCGCCGTGTTCGCGAGCTCTTCCGTGCGGATGCGCGCAGTCGCGAGCCAGGGATGCTGGCGCCGGAACGCGATCGCGTCTCGGTGCGCCTGCGAGTAGGCGTTCTCCGGCCACTCCTTCGGGTCGCGCGGGAACTCAGGCCTGATGGCGTCGTCTCCGCCGGCCCGCTCCTCCTTCAGCGCCTCGAGCCCGCGCTCGTCGCCCGCATACACGCTCGGGGCGCCCGAGAAGAAGAACAGCATGGCGATGGCGATGGCGTGGTTGCGCTCATCGTCGATGGCGCTCGCGATGCGCGTCACGTCGTGGTTGCCGAGGAACGTCATCGGCAGGAAGTGCTCCGCGAAGTCGTTGTGCCGCTGCAGCGACCAGTCGAGCTCGAAGAGGTTCTGATCCTGCACGGATGAGCGCAGCGCCTTCCACAGCTCGTACTGCGTCACCGAGTCGATGCCGGACTCTCGCACGTACTCCTCGTAGTCGCCGTGGATGACCTCGCCAACGAACCACGAGTCCGGGAACCGCTCACGCAATGGGTCGATCGTTGACCGCCAGAAGAGGGGCGGCACCGCGTAGGCCGCGTCGAGGCGCCACCCGTCGACGCCCCGCTCCAGCCAGTGGTCCATGGCCTTCGAGACGAGCTCGACGACCTCAGGATGCTGGTGGTTGAGCACTACGAGCGCGTCGTGACCCTCGAATACGTCGACCGCGAGTCCGTCGACCTCACGCGCATCCGCACCTCTCGCGAACCGTGCAGCGGCTCCTGAGTCGGGGCCAGCCTCGACGGCCTCGCGCCACCACGGGTGCTCGCGGCCAACATGATTGAAGACTCCGTCGAGGAGCACGCGGACGCCGCGTTCACGGCAGGCGGCGATGAGCGCGTCGAAGTCGGCCTCGTCGCCGAGCCGCGGGTCGATGCGGAGATGATCGACCGTGTCGTAGCCGTGGGTCTGCGAGGCGAAGATCGGTCCGAGCAGCAAGCCGTTGAGGCCGAGAGCGACGAGTTCGTCCAGCCACGCCGTGATGCGATCGAGGCGATGCTCGATCGCACTCGAGCGGGGAGTGCCCGCCGTGTCCGCACCGACGAAGCCGAGCGGGTACACGTGCCACCAGAGTGCGGTCTGCGGCCAGGGCTGAGGAGCTGGAGTCATCGTCTCAGGCTAGTGACGCGGTCTGGGAAGCACTCCCTGAGTGCCTGCGACCCGCCCGTCTCGCCCCGGCGTGAAAGACTGCCTTGGTCCTTCCCCCGACAGCACCGAGGAGTCCCCACAGATGTCGATCACCCCGCGCTCAGGCTCCTCCTACTTCCTCTCGCACGGTGCCTACGAGGCCTCGATCTCGAGCGTCGGCGCGACCCTGCGCGAGCTCACGCACAACGGCAGGCATCTCGTGCACACCTTCGACATGGATGAGGTTCGACCCGCGTACAAGGGGGCGACGCTCGCCCCGTGGCCGAACCGAATCATCGACGGCCGGTATCGCATCGACGGGCATGAGCTGCAGCTGCCCCTCTCCGAGCCCAAGCGCGGGCACGCCCTGCACGGCCTCGCCCTGTGGCTCGACTTCGCACCTGAGGATGTCCGCCCCGACCTCGTCGTGCTGACGGCCACGATCGAGCCGCAGACGGGCTACCCGTTCCGCATCGAGGTGCGCACGAGCTATGTGCTCGGCGACGACGGCCTCACCACGACCGTGGAGCTGCGGAACGTCGGAGCCGGGACCGCACCCGCCGGCGCATCCACCCACTCGTACCTGGTCGCCGGCGAGGGACAGATCGACGAATGGACCCTCGAGTCTCCCGCGCAGAAGCTCATGCACGCCCACGGCGCACGTCTGCTCCCCGGCTCGGTCGTCTCGGTCGAGGAGGTCGCGGGGGCCTTCGACTTCCGGGCCGCCCGGCGCATCGGCGAGATGGAGATCGACCACGCCTTCACCGATGTCTTCGGCGAAGGCGACATCGCCACGGTGACGCTCACGACCCCCGACGGCACGGGCGTCGGCATGACCTGGAGTACGGACGCACCGTGGGTGCAGGTCTTCACGAGCGATCAGCCTGGCATCGAATGGGACCGCCAGGCCGTCGCGGTCGAGCCCATGACCTGCGCACCCGACGCCTTCAACTCCGGCCTCGACCTCGCCTGGCTCGAGCCAGGCGAGAAGCTCGAGACCTCGCAGCGCATCTTCGCGATCTGACGCTCGGGGCTCTCAGGGAGACTGTCCGCGCAGTCCCAGAACGTCACGATCTAGAGCGTCACGACCCCGATCGAGGCGATCAGCGCGTGGTCCCTCTCCAGATGAGGGAGCATCGCCGCCCCGTCCAGCGGGTGGCTCTCGCCCACCGCCACCCGAGCCTCGGGGACCCGCTCGAGGAGCGAGCGCCGGAACGCCGCCGCCACATGCGGCGACGAGAACACGTTGCCGATCGCCCGCACCTGCACAACCTCACGACCGCCGGGCAGACCGACCCGCGCGAGCCCGGCCGCGACCGAGGCAGCCAGCTCCGAGCCCGCCGCCGCCAGGATCCCGGCAGCGACCGCATCCGTCTCCGCGAGGTCGCCGACCGACCGAGCGAACGACGCGATGTGACGGACCTTCCCCTCGTTCGTCTGCAGAGATACGTACATGCTGGGCAGATCCGGGTGGTGGGCGAGTACGACCTCGGTGAGCGCTGTCTCCGGGCCACGACCATCGAAGGCGCGCATCACCGAGTCGAGTGCGGCGCGACCGATCCAGTACCCGGAGCCGGCATCGCCGACGAGGTACCCCCACCCGTCGACCTGTGCGAGGCGTTCCTCGCCGACCGCGAGCGTCACGACACCCGTGCCGGCGGCGACGACCGCACCGAGCTCGGACCCGAGGGCCCCCAGGAAGGCCGAGATCGAATCGTGCGCGATGAAGACCCTCGCGACGCCGAACTGCCCGACCAGCAGAGCGAGCTCATCCGCAACCGTCTGCGCGTGCGTCACCCCCGACACTCCACCGGACACCGTGACCCCCGTCAACCCTGAATCTCGCAGCGACTGCTCCACGACGCTCGCGAGCTGCGGCGCCAACGGAAGGTCGGTGCGAATCGCGGCGAAGGAGCGAACCTCGCCGGCATCGATCTGCGAGCGGATGCCGCTCTGGCCAGCATCGATGGCAAGAACAGGCGAAGGGGAGAACGTCGTCGTCATGCACCGAATCGTATTGCAGAGAGGCGACGGGCAGAGGTGCCCGCGTCACGAACACACCAACAGTCCTAGGGTGAACGCATGACGACACCGAGCCAGTGGAACGGACAGCACAGCCCCGACCCCCAGTCGACCGCAGCCCAGGGCGCGTCTGGCTACGGCACTCCGCCCAGCGGCACACCTTCCGCCTACGGTCCCACTGGTCAGGCACCGTCTGGTCAGGCGCCGTCTGGCCAGGGATACGGTCAGGCATCCGGTGACCCTCAGCAGCCGGGCGGCTACCAGCAGTCCGGCGGTTACGCGCAGCCCGGTGGCTACCAGCAGCCAGGCAGCTACGCCCAACCCGGCGAGTACGCGCAGCCGGGTGGCTACCAGCAGCCGGGCAACCCTCAGCCGGCGAAGGGGCCGAGCCGGAAGCAGCTGGCCACCTTCGCGAGCCTGCGCGAGGAGCTCTCCTTCTCGACGAACCTGTTCGGCATGATCTCGCTGGCGAGCGCGCTTGGCGGGTGGGTCCTCACGACGTTCCTCTCCTTCGTGATGAGCGTCCTGGCGCGCACTGGCGGCTACGAGATCTACGGGGTGCTGAGCCCCGCAAACGGCATCCTGCAGCTGCTGACCTCCGTCGCCGCAATCGTCTTCGGCATCCTCGCGCTTCGATCCAGCGGATGGCGCAACATGCCAGCCTCCGTCGGCTCCGTCGTCGGAGTCATCACCCTCGTTCCCACGGTTTTCTTCTTCCTCATCGGCCTGATCCCGTTCTCCTACTGATCAGGATCCCGAGCCGTTCTTGTAGAGGTCCGCAAGAGGACACCGCGTTTCGTCGTACTAAGCTCACACCTTGGCTGCGTGTCACGCGGCCGTACGCGGTCGAGCAGGCCCGTGCATCCAGTCGATGAATGAGGCGAGAGTTCTGAACGCTCCAGCGAGCCCCCACCCCAAGTCAACCGCCGGACACGTCGTGCCCCCGGCAGACGCCAGGTCCTGGTTGCTCGTCCCGGCGTCCAAGCCCGAAGCCTTCGACGCCGCGGCAGCCTCGCGCGCCGACGTCGTCATCCTCGACATCGAGGATGCCGTCGACCCCAAGCACAAGGCCGCCGCCCGAGCTGACGTCATCGCCTGGCTCAAGGCGGGCAACGCCGCCTGGGTGCGCATCAACGACACCCTGTCCGACTTCTGGGCTGACGACGTCGACGAGCTCGCGGGAGTCCCCGGTCTCCTCGGAGTCGTGCTCGCCAAGACGGAACAGGCCGAGCAGGTCGTCAACACGTACCAGCGACTCGGCGCGCGCATCCCCGTCGTACCGCTCATCGAGTCGGCACTCGGACTCGAAGAGGCCACGAACATCGCCCGCGCTGACGGCTCCTTCCGCCTCGCCTTCGGCAGCGGCGACTTCCGTCGCGACACCGGCATGTGGGCGACCCGCGAGGCCATGGCCTACGCACGCTCGCGCCTCACCGTCTCCTCCAAGGCGGCAGGCCTCCCGGGCCCCGTCGACGGACCCACCACCGACGAGAGCCTCCGCGTCCTCCGCAACGAGTCCGAGTGGACCCTCGAGCACGGCATGACCGGCAAGCTGTGCCTCCGCCTCGAGCAGACGGCCGTCGTCAACGAGGTCATCTGCCCGCAGACGAGCGACATCCTCTGGGCACGCGAGTTCCTCGCCGACTTCGACGCTTCCGGCGGAGTGGTCCGCGACGGCAGCGACCTCCCGCGTCTCGGCCGCGCCCGCAAGATCCTGCGCCTCGCAGAGGCCTTCGGCATCACCGTGGAGGCCTAGAGAGTTCAGCCAGGGTCGGCCTCGCGCCGATCGCTCGGTTCCGCTCTGCAGATGCGGGCCGCTCGCCCCTATCGGCGGGCGGCCCGCATCTCGTTCACAGGCGACGGTGGATGCGCTCTCGCTAGAGTCGGGCAGGTCAGATTCCCGAGCGAGGAGCAATCTTGGTCACCACTCTCAGCGTTGGCGACAGCGCCCCCGATTTCGCGCTCACCGACCAGCACGGCGAGATCATCCGCCTCAGCGACCTTGCCGGCTCGCCAGTCGTCGTCTACTTCTACCCGAAGGCCGGCACGCGCAAGTGCACGCAGCAGGCGTGCGACTTCCGCGACAACTACGCCGCACTCAGCGACGCCGGAGTCACCGTGCTCGGCATCTCGCTCGATCAGCCGCGAGAGCTCGCCATCTTCGGCGAAGAGCAGCAGGTGCCGTACTCGCTCCTCAGCGACTCGGGGGCGACCGCCATGGAATGGGGTGCGTGGGGCGAGCGTCCCGTCGCGGGAATCGCGGGAACCGGAGTCATCAGGTCGACCTTCATCGTGGATGCGAGCGGGAAGCTCTCCTGGGTCGCGTACGACATCGACCCGGACGGCCACGTGGAGGAGCTGCGCGCGAAGCTCGGCATCTGAGCCGAGCGGGAGGCAACGGGTCGTAACCGTCGGTCACGACGTCAAGAGCATCGTGCGTTGTGCGTGACAATCGGAGACACATCCACTGTCTCGAGGACCCCATGACCGACACCACCATCGCCTCCACCTCCGTGCTCGACAACCCCGCCTGGAACTCGCTGACCGGCGCCCACGCGCACCTCGCGGTCGGCGGCGACCTGGTCAAGCGATACCCGGCCGACGTGTCGCCGTTCGTCGGCGTCCGCTCCTGGGAGGAGCCCGGCGTCTGGGATGCGATCGCCGAGCTCCTCGGCTCCGGGGCCGAGCTCGCGATCTCGCACGCAGACCCCGAGGTTCCGGCTGGTTGGGCACAGACCTGGCGCGGCGAAGGCGTGCAGCTGGTCGAGACGCCGCGCTTGCAGACGAGACCGGACGAGGAGGTCGTCGAGCTCGGGGCAGACGACGCCCCCGAGATGCTGGCGCTCGTGGAGCGCAACCAACCCGGTCCGTTCCTGCCGCGAACGTACGTGCTCGGGCGCTACGTCGGCATCCGCCGCGACGGAAAGCTCATCGCCATGGCCGGGGAGCGACTCCACCCGGCGGGTTGGACGGAGATCAGCGCGGTCGCGACCGACGCCGACTACCGCCGGCAGGGACTCGCATCCCGACTCGTGCTCGACGTCGCTTTCCACATCCAGCAACGCGGCGACCGTGCGCTCATGCACGCGGCGGCCGCCAACACGGGCGCCATCGCCGCATACGAGAAGCTGGGCTTCGAGCTGCGTCGGGCCACGCCGTTCACCGGCGTTCGCGTTCCCTGAGTTCACCCAGGCCGACCCGGCCGCTCACGACTGGGCCCAGGGCTCAGTCGTCGAGATCTTCGTCCTCGTCGGGTGGAGGCGGGAAGGCCCGCCCCTGCGGGAGCGCGATGGCCTCGCTCACGACGTGCTCTCGCAGATACTCCCGCAGGTACGGCGTCGTGAACTGCACGCTGCCGTAGCCCGCCGGCTCGATGATGCCGGCGTTGATGAGTCGCTGGCGGTACACGCCCACGTAGCCGGCCTTCGCGCGCATCCGCAGTCGGATATCGCTTGAGAGCGACGGCCCGTCGTCGCTCGCCATCGCGGCCAGGTAGGTCCGGTCGCCGACGGACAGCGCAGCGAGCGTGGGCTCGTAGATGTACTGGCCCATGGCCTGCCTCGCGAGGCGAACAGCGCGGCGGGCGTGCGCGAGCTGGATGCGCTCGGCGGGGCCGGCTTCCTGCCACGATTTCGAGCCGATGAACTGCACGAGGAACGGGTACCCCTGCGTGCCTCGCACGGCGTAGTCGAGGGCGTCGTCATCGATGCTGCGCCCACCCTCCGTGATGGGCTCTCGGAGAGCCCGCGCCGACGCCTCGTAGTCGAGCTGCCCGAGTTCCTGCACGTGCGCGCGGCGCAGGAACGTCAGCATGCGGTCGCTGCGCAGCTCGTTGATGTTCGGCTTGAGGCCGGCGCCGACAAACGCGACGTCGAGCCCTTCTCGGAACGCGTGCTGCACAACCGTCGTGATCTCGCGGAGGTCGTCGATCGCGCCACGGTGGATCTCGTCGACGGTGATGAGGACCCCCGTCCCGTTCGGGGCGAGCAGACGCGTGAGCTCCGTCAGCTGGGACCTCAGGTTGGCGACGGGGCGGTAGCGCTCCTCGACCGTCGACACGAACCCTCCGGAGCCCATCGGCAGGGTGACGCCCGTGATGCGGCGCTTGCTGGACCTCGGGTCATGCTCGGCCAAGAGCTTGGGGAGCGCTTCGGTGGTCATCCGCCCGGCCAGCCCCTTCGTGGCCGTCTCCGAGATCACGAGCCAGCCTCGTGAGACGGCGATGTCCTCCAGCGCGTTGAGCATGACGGTCTTGCCGACGCCGCGCAGTCCGGTGACGAGGGTCGCCCTCCCCACCTCGCCCGGCGTGCCGTCGATCGCCGCTTCGAACGAAGCCAGCATCGCCGACCGGCCGACAAGCAGTGGCGGCGTCACGCCGAACGAGGGCGTGAAGGGGTTCGGGCGCGTGGATGCGGCTCCCGCCTTCGTGGGCACGGGCGGCCGGCTTCCGGTCAGGCCTCGCTCTTCGACGAGCCCGCCTCGACCTCGCCCGCGAACACCTCGCCGTCGATCTCCACGTCGTCGGCATCGTCGAACTCGATCTGCAGGACAAGCGTGTGGTCGTCGCCACGGGCGATGATCTCACCCGTGCCGCTCGCACCGGTCAGCTCTCCGGTGCCGGAGTCGGGGACGACATGCAGCACGCCTCCGCCAGCAGCAGGACGGCCCCTCGCGACCGTGTTCGCGTGCCAGAACGCGAGCGTGCCCGTCCTGCCGGCGATCGAGCCCTCGAAGGCGTCGATCGCGACGTACGTGCCCGAACCATGCTTCTCGTTGAAAGCGCCAGCGAAGAGCACCTCGCTGCGCCCCTCGATGTCACCGCCTGAGATGGCACGGACGATGAATGCACCGCCAAGCGGTGCGGCGGTCTCGATGCCGACGGCTCTGCCGTTGGCATCCCAGGCTTCGATGGTGAAAGAGCTCTCTGCGCGCATGCCACGAGGATACGACGGCGCACCGACAAAGCGACGGGAACTCCGGCGCGGTCAGTCGAGTGAGAGGAAGGCTCGGAGCCGTTCCGCCGAATCGGCGACCGCGACGGAGCCCGCCTCCTCGCCGAGGCGGCCGTAGCCCCAGGACACGTACACCGCGGGCACGCCGTGCTCGGCAGCCCCCTCGACGTCATAGAACCGGTCGCCGATCATCAGCACGTTGCTGAGGTCGACGCCCGCGACGTCGAGTCGACGAAGCGCCTCCTCGATGACGTCGGCCTTGGCCGAGCGCACCTCGTCGTCGGAGGCTCCCGTGATGGTGAGGAAGCTCTCATCGATCCCGTAGCTCTCGAGGATGACTCTCGCCGAGCTCTCCGGCTTGCTCGTCGCCGTCGATTGCGGGATACCTGCGGCATGCACGTCGCGGATGACCTGCAGCACCCCGGGGTACGCGTCGCCGATGAACGACTCAGAGGCGCGGTAGATCGCGCGATAGCGTTCGGTCGCCTCGATGGGGTCGAGCCCGTAGGCGGCGAACGTCTCGTGGATCGGAGGGCCGACGTGCTTGAGCAGCTCGCTGTCGCTCGGGATCGGCAGCCCGTAGCTCGAGAGAACCGTGCGCAGGCTGTTCAGGATGCCAGGAGCCGAGTCGCTGATCGTCCCGTCGAGGTCCCAGAGCACCGCCGTGTACGGGGCGATGCCGGTACCGCGCTCGAGGTCGACCACGCGAGTCGTCGTTGTGGCCGCAGGCTGGACGGCCGGTGTCGGCTGCGGGTCGGTCGGGACCCGGCCTTCCGTTTCTGGAGAGCTTGTGTGCGTCATGTCCGAGCCAGTGTAGTGAGGGCTTGCCGAGCGGCAGGCGACAGCCCGCTGAACAGCTGGGGTGCGCGCGGCTAGAAGAGGCGCATGTGGCGCGGGTCGACGCCGCGCATCTCGTCGTAGTCGAGGATGACGCAGCGGATGCCGCGGTCCTCGGCGAGCGTGCGTGCCTGCGGGGCGATCTCCTGCGCGGCGAACACCCCGGAGACGGGAGCGAGCAGCGGGTCGCGGTTCATGAGCTCGAGGTAGCGCGTCAGCTGCTCGACGCCGTCGATGCCTCCGCGACGCTTGATCTCCACGGCCACAGAAGCGCCGCTCTCGTCGCGCGCGAGGATGTCGACCGGCCCGATCGCGGTCATGTACTCCCGGCGCACGAGCGCATGCCCCTCGCCGAGCAGGTCGATCTGGTCGGCGAGCAGCTTCTGGAGGTGCGCCTCGACGCCGTCCTTCTCGAGGCCGGGGTCTTTGCCGAGCTCGTGGGAGTGGTCGCCGAAGACCTCGCCGATCGTGACGAGCAGCTGGTCGCCGGTCTTCGTCTGCGTGACCCGCCAGAGCGCGGTGATACCCGCCTCGAGCTGGGTTGCGTCCGGTTCCTCCTCGACGATCGAGCAGGGTGCGCTCATCCAGTTCAGCGGCTTGTAGCTGCCGCCGTCGGAGTGCACCAGGAGGCTGCCGTCGGCCTTTCGCATGAGCACACGGGGGGCCATGGGGAGGTGGGCGGTGAGACGGCCGATGTAATCGACGCTGCAGTTCGCAATGACAAGACGCACCTGACGAGGGTAATCGCTCGGGAAGGACTGGGTGGTCGTGCGCGCCGGTGTCGGCTTGCGAGGAGGTCACTCGAAATTCACCGGGGCGCTACCCGGGGGAAACGGAGTCTTCGCCGGACATGCGAATGGTTCTCATAGCGTCGCCGAGGTACCCCGAAGACGGACCGGAAGGAACCAGATGCCCAGCATCATCCGCAGACCACTCGCCGGAGGCGCTGTCGCGCTCACCGCGCTCGCCATCGCAGGCACCGCGTTCGCCGCGACGCCGGCCGCCGCCGCCGAGCCTGGCCCGAAGAACGTGATCGTGCTCATCGGCGACGGAATGGGCTACAACTTCGTGGACCTCGCGAACGCCCACACCAGCGGCGAGACCTACTACCAGGTCACCACGGGCGGGGACAAGAAGGTCATCCCCGCTGGCAGCAACGCTGACCGACCGACGGAGGGCTTCCAGAGCTGGGACCTCGCCGGCATGTCCACGCACTGGGCTGAGGGCCCCGCGTACGACCCCGCGGAGTCCTGGACCGACTTCGAGTGGAACAAGAACGACCCGACCGACTCCGCCGCAGCTGGAACCGCCATGGCGACAGGCGTCAAGACCTACAACGCCGGCATCGGAGTTGACGTCGACGAGAACGTCGTCGAGAACCTCTCGGAGCGTGCGAACTCGCTCGGCAAGTCGACGGGCGTCGTCACGAGCGTGCCGTTCTCGCACGCCACACCCGCCGCCTACTCGGCGCACAACGTGTCGCGCAACGACTACCACGGCATCGCCGCCCAGCAGCTCTCTGGCGAGATGGATGTCGTGATCGGCGCGGGCCACCCGTTCTACGATGACGACAACCAGCCGTTGGTCGCCCCGAACTACCAGTACGTGGGCCAAGCGGAGTGGGAGGCGGCGACCAGCGGAGCGAGCGACTACGCCTTCCTGGAGACGAATGAGGACTTCGAGGCGCTCACCGAGGGCGACACCCCCGAGCAGGTCTTCGGGGTCCCCCAGGTCGGCTCGACGCTGCAGCAGGGCCGCACGGACACCGGTGCGAAGAACGACGTGCCGGGTCTCGCGACGCTCACCGAGGGCGCCCTCAACGTGCTCGACAACAACGACAGCGGCATGTTCCTCATGGTCGAGGGCGGCGCGATCGACTGGACCGGGCACGCCAACCAGACCGACCGAGCGCTCGAGGAGACCCTCGATTTCAACGATGCCGTGGATTCCGTCATCGACTGGGTCGAGACCGAGTCGAGCTGGGATGAGACGCTTGTCGTCGTCACCGCCGACCACGAGACCGGTTACCTCTCTGGCCCGGTCGAAGGCCAGTTCACGCCTATGACGGTCGAGAACCACCTCGACTATGCCACCCACTCGTGGAACTCCACGAACCACACCAACCAGCTTGTGCCCTTCTTCTACAAGGGTGCAGGTGCCGAGCAGCTCACGGCGCTCGCCGATCAGCGGGACCCGCTGCGCGGCCACTACCTCGACAACACCGAGATGGCGCAGTGGCTGCTGACGTCCGCGTGGGTCGAGGCCGCTCCGCCGACGCCGACCGCGACGACCGAACCGACCGCCACGACCGAGCCGACGGCCACGACCGCACCGACCGCCACGGCGACGACTGAGCCGACGGCCACCACCGCACCGACGGCGACGGCGACGACCGAGCCGACCGCGTCCGCAACGGCATCCGCCACCGCTCCTGCCACTGCGGGTCCTGCACCCACGAGCACCTCGGCGACCGGCCAGGGCGGGGACTCGCTGGCCACGACCGGCGCAGAGGGTGCCGCGCCCATCGCGATTGGTGCTGGTCTGCTCCTCGCCGCGGGCATCACCGTTGCACTCGTCGCCCGTCGACGCGCTGCGACCGAGCGCGAGTAGCTCCCAACAGCGAGGAGTCGCCACGAGCGCGCAGCTCGCGCGCGAAACGCACGGCTGGCCGGTCCCGGATGCACGGACCGGCCAGCTTGCGTGCGTCGCTAGGACTTCGCGCCAGTGAAGGCGAGCGCGCCGCCGAGCCCGATCATCATGGCTCCGCCCGTCGCGGACATGCCGGAGATGCGCTTGGGGGAGCGCGCGAACCAGGCCCGGGCCGTACCGGCGAAGAGCGCCCACGCACAGTCGAAGACGAGTGCGAGCAGGAGGAAGCAGACGCCGAGCTCCAGGAGCTGGAGCCAGGCGGGCCCGGCCGCCGGCGACACGAACTGGGGAAGCACGGCCACGAAGAACGCGATCGTCTTCGGGTTCGTGCTGCCGACGATGAAGCCCTGTGTGAGCAGCTTGAACGCGCTCGAAGGAACGGGCGCCGCGGCCTCGAGGTGCGCGTTCCTGGTGCGGATCGCCTGCACGCCGAGCCAGACGAGGTAGACCGCGCCGACGATCTTGATGATCGTGAACGCCACGACCGACGAGGCGACAAGGGCCCCGACCCCGAGCGCCACTGCGAGGACCGCCGGGATCATCCCGATCGCGTTGCCGACGACGCTCAGCACGCCAGCCCGACGGCCGAGCGCGATCGACCTGCCGATCACGAAGAGCACGCTCGGCCCCGGGATGAGGATGAGCAGCACCGACGCGACGGCGAAGGCGAGCAGGCTGTCGATTGGGACCATGACGAGAACGTACCCCTCGGGAGGCCCGCGCGCGAGCGATCCCGGCGGGCCAGTCAGTCGAATCGTCGGCCAGGCGTGTGAACCCCGTCGTTCGGCAGCGAGCTCGTTCGGAGCGGGCCTCCCGAGCAGTCAGAGCTCTTCGGAGGCTCGCCCTTCACGCTCAGGCCGGGATCACGCCGTAGGCGTAGGCGAACTCGGTGGTGCGCTGGTTGCGGTCGTTGTTGTCCGCCGGGAGGAAGCCCACGTGCCCAGCGGTCGACGTCACATCGAAGGAACCAGCGCCCGGAGCGTCGTAGACGATGTCGAACTCGAGGAAGTCGCCAGCGTCGAGCGGTGTCCCGAACGCGGCGACAAGCTCCTGCACGCTCGAGCCGTTCTGACGATCCGGTGCGGTCACGCTCTGGAGGAAGTCACTCGTCGCGGCGCCGTTGCGGCGGACGTTGGTGATGGAGAACGTCGTCGTCGAACGGTAGTCGAACCTGACGACGGCTGCGCCAGACGCAGGAAGCGGGCTCGGACCGACCGACGTGATCTTGACCGACGTCGGGCGGCTCGTGCGGGCTGGCCCGGTGCCGAGGGGAACCGTCTCGAAGCTCGCCTCGGTCTCTGCGGCGTACGGCGCGGCTGGCTCGAGCTCGGTGACACCGACGCCCTGCAGCACGTTGTTGTCGGTCTTGGTCTCGGGAGACAGGGACGTCGCACTGACCCGGGCTCCCGTGATCTTCGTCGGGTCGTACGCGTCGTTCGGGTAGCGGAGAAGCACGGTCGACTCCACGACGAGCACCACCGCACCGGTGGGGAAGATCGGGTCGTCGGACTCGTTGACGGGAACCGAGACGGGGACGAGCCACTTGAGCTCGGTGCGTGTCCCGGTCACGATCGTCTCGACGTCGTCGACGTACGTGGGCTCGGTGGCCCCGGCGACCCGGTACCCGACGCGGTCGATGGTGGCCACCTCGTTGTCGACCGTGTAGCTGGCCTGGAACCCCGAATCAGGGGAAGGGGCGTCGCCGAAGTTCGCGACGGCGAAGTTGCTGAGCGGCACGAACGACGTGTACCGCTGGGAGTAGTCCGGCGTGAACAGGGGAAGGGAATCACCGAACTGCAGGCCGACGATCGCGAGATCGAACCCGGCGGTCGTCGTGCTCGCCGACGCCGACGGCGCTCCGACGGCCAGCGTCACGAGGGGGATGCTCCAGGCGCCGGCAGTCACGATGGCGCGCCGCGAGGGGAGCTGGTTCTCGGTCTTGCTGCTGTTCGAGGGAAGGGATGCACGCATGGTGGAACTCCAGAGTGGGATCTGTTGGCGCCGGCGTCGGGTGCGCGCAGCGTCGGCGAGCCCAGGGGCGACCCGCAATGCCCACATTTGCAGGAAATCACCCGGGTGGCGATGGGGAGAACTCCCCGAGGCTCAGCTCGGATCCGCGGAGATGCGCGAGCGAACCCGTGCTTCCGCTACCGCGCGGCGCCCGGAACGAGCCACTTCGTGCCGCGTTCCCTGGCGCCCAGGACGAGCGCCCGCGCGCCCATCGTGCCGACGGCGAAGGACGCCCACAGCACCCCGAGACCGGCCGCGCCGTGCATCCCGAGCTGCAGCACGAGCGTCACGCCGACCACCAGCACGAGCAGGGGCGGGATGCCCGCCAGTGCCAGGTAGCGAACGTCACCCGCGCCGATGAGGATGCCGTCGAGCACGTACACGAACCCTGCGATCGGCGTCCCGGCAGCGAGGATGAGGAACCCGACGGGCAAAAGGGAGAGCACAGCGGTATCGCTCGTGAAGACGTACCCGAGAACCCAGGCGAGGGCCGCGAAGACGACTGCGAGGATCACGCCGAACCAGAACCCCCACTGCTTGAGGCGGCGGGAGATCGCCGTGACCCGCTTCGTGTCACCGGCACCCAGCGCGTGCCCGACCATCGCCTGGCCCGCGATCGCGAGCGCGTCCAGGGTGAAGGCGATGAGGCTGTTGACCGAGAGGAGGATCTGCAGTGAGGCCAGCTCTGCGACCCCCTGCTGTCCGGCCGCCCACACCAGCACGACGAGGGATGCGCGCAGCGTGAGGGTGCGCAGCACCATGAACGCGTTCGCTGAGAAGACCGTTCGAGGGTCGCCGATGCCCGGCCGGAGCGAGACGCCGAGCTCGCGGCCCGCCCGGACCGCGATGACGATGTAGACGATCGCCATGCCCCACTGCGCGATGACGGTGCCGAGAGCAGACCCCGCGATGCCCCAGCCGAAGCCGTAGATGAAGACCGCGTTCAGCGCCCCGTTGACGGCGAAGCCCGCGATGGCGACGACCAGCGGCACCTTGGTGTTCTGCAGTCCGCGCAGCAGGCCCATGGCGGCAATGACGAGGAGCATCGCGGGGAGTCCCCACAGGCTCAGCGAGAGGTACGTGTTCGCGGCCTCGATGGCGCCAGGGTCGCTCGTGAAGACGCCGACGAGCGGGGCGCTCAGGGGAAGGCCGACGATGAGGAGTACGAGGCCGCAGAAGGCCGCCAGCCACATGCCCTCGATGCCGGCGCGGATGGCGCCTGGACGGTTGCCGGAGCCGAGCAGCCGCGCCACGACCGGGGTCGTCGTGTAGGCCAGGAACACCATGATGCCGACGATCGTGTGCAGGATCGTCGCCGCGACCCCGAGGCCCGCGAGCGCCGTATCGCCCAGGTGGCCGACGAGCGCCGTGTCGGTGAGCAGGAACAGGGGCTCGGCCACGAGGGCTCCGAACGCCGGGACCGCGAGGGTCAGGATGCTGCGGTCGAGCGCGCGTGCATCGGTGCGGCCAGCGGGTTGGGAGTTTCGAGATGCGCGCACGGATCCATCCTCCCAGCAGTCAGCGCGAGGCCCGTTGCCCGGAGTCGGGCAGGTGCACGGTCGGTGATCCCGCATCCCCTCGCATGTTCGCCCTGAGGTGATCACAGGGCCTGTGTCGGTGGCGTGTTCTAGCCTGAGGGACATGTCACAGACGGACGACCTCGCCTCCACCGCTCCCGCAACCGAGCAGCTCCCCTCGGGCATCGACCTTGAGGCGCTCGACGCCTCGGTCCGCCCCGCAGACGACCTGTTCAGGCACACCAACGGCAAGTGGATCGCTGCCACGGAGGTACCCGCGTACCTGCCCGCCTACGGCAGCTTCATCCAGTTGCGCGAAGACGCCGAGAAGGCGGTCCTCGACATCCTGAAGAGCGGCGCGGATGCGGAGCCCGGTTCGGAGCTGCGCAAGGCGGCAGACGCCTACGCAGCGTTCATGGACGAGGACAAGCTCGAGGCCCTCGGCTTCGACCCGGTCCGCCCCGACATCGACCGCGCACTCGCCGCATCGACGATCAACGAGTTCCTCCATGTCCTCGGTGACCTCGAGCGCACCGGACTCGGCTCGTTCGTCTCGGCCTACGTCTACCCCGACCTCAAATCGCCCGCAGAGTACGCCCTCTACTTCGAGCAGTCCGGCCTCGGCCTGCCAGACGAGAGCTACTACCGCGAGGAGCAGTACGCCGAGATCCGCGAGCAGTACACGGCGCACATCGCGCGCATGCTCGGCCTCGCGGGACTGGCCGACGCAGAGGCTCGGGCCGCGCGCGTCTTCGCGCTCGAGACCGAGGTCGCCAAGCTCCACTGGGACGTCGTGAAGTCGCGCGAAGCGGAGCTCGCGTACAACCCGCGCACCTTCGCAGAACTCAGCGCGGCCTACGCGAACGTCGACTTCGCAGGCTGGACCGCACGTTGGGGTGCACCGGCCGGCGCACTCGACCGCGTCATCGTCCGTCAGCCCGACTTCTTCGAGGGGGCTGCTGGCCTGCTCACGGAAGAGCGCCTCCAGGGCTGGCAGGACTGGCTCGTCTGGGGCATCGTCTCGCAGTACTCGGGCATCCTCGCCCCGTCGGTCTCCGCGGCCAACTTCGACTTCTACGGCAAGACCCTCCAGGGCACACCAGAGCAGCGCGAGCGCTGGAAGCGTGGCACGGGCCACGCCGAGGGCAAGCTCCCCGAGGCCATCGGCAAGGCCTACGTCGAGCGGCACTTCTCGCCGACTGCGAAGGCCAAGATGCTCGAGCTCGTGGGCTACCTCACCGGCGCCTACCGCGCATCGATCGCCGAGCTGGAGTGGATGAGCCCAGAGACCCGTGAGCGGGCCCTCGACAAGCTCGAGAAGTTCGTCACCAAGATCGGGTACCCAGACCGCTGGCGCGACTACTCCGACCTGGAGATCCGAGACGACGACGTGGTCGGCAACTCGCGTCGGGCCTCCGTCTACGAGGCGGCCTACGAATTCGCCAAGCTCGGCACGCCCGTGCGACGCGATGAGTGGATGATGCCGCCGCAGACCGTCAACGCCTACTACTCGCCAGGCGAGAACGAGATCGTCTTCCCAGCCGCGATCCTCCAGCTGCCGTTCTTCGACGAGCACCGCGACCCCGCCGCGAACTTCGGCGCCATCGGTGCCGTGATCGGCCACGAGATCGGGCACGGCTTCGACGACCAGGGGTCCAAGTACGACGGAGACGGGCGCCTCGAGGACTGGTGGACCGCGACCGACCGCACGGCCTTCGAGCAGCGCACTCGTGCGCTCATCGACCAGTACAACGAACTCTCACCTGAGGGCACCGAGGGCCAGAAGGTCAACGGCGAGCTCACCATCGGAGAGAACATCGGCGACCTCGGCGGACTCGGCATCGCCTGGAAGGCGTACCGCGCCTACCGTGCAGACGCCGGCTTCGACGCAGACGACGAGAACGTCATCGACGGGCTCACCGCGGCGCAGCGGTTCTTCCTCAGCTGGGCGCAGGCGTGGCAGCAGAAGGCGCGCCCCGAGTACGCCAAGCTGCTCCTCGCGGTCGACCCGCACTCGCCCGCCGAGTTCCGGTGCAACCAGATCGTCCGCAACGTCGACGCCTTCTACGACGCCTTCGATGTCACCGACAGTGACGCCCTCTGGCTCGCTCCCGAAGCCAGGGTCACCATCTGGTAGCCCGATTGTCGAGACGGGCCTGACCTCGACGCCTCCCGGGACGCCAGATCGTCACCCGGGAGGCGTCGTCGTTCCGTCTCGTCTGCCCGCTGGGCCGCTACTCCACGCCGATCGGCGTCCAGGCCCCGCCCGACCCCGTCAGCATGATGCGGGCGCCAGAACCCAGGTACGTCGACGCGACCGCGTCTCCCGAACACAGGTCGACGCCTTCCCCCGTGTACACGGTCGACGTCGTGATCCTGTCTTCCGCGTCGCCGAAGAGCAGGGTGAACGAGCCATCGGCGACCGGCAGGGTTCCATCCGGGAGCTCGTAGTTCCCCTCATCGATGCCAGTGCTCTCGACGAGTGACTCGACCGTGTCGCCTGGGCAGGCGATGACCGCACCGGTCGCGCCGCTCGGCAGGAGCGCGCCGAAATCGAGGGTGGCGCCCATCTCGTTCTCGCTGAGGGCATCCGCGATCGACGTGCCTGGCGGCTGCATGCCCTCTTCGGGTGCGGCGTCGTCCGTCTGCTCGGAGCCCGAGCATCCGCTCAGCGCGAGGAGCGCGGTCACGGTGGCGGCGCCGGCAAGCAGCTTGGAGCGGTGTTCGCGGAGCATTCGCAGGGGTTCCCATCGACGGAGCGTGCACTCGGTAGTCGTCTCAGGATGCTCAGCTCGAGGCGAGGAGGTGCGGTTCCCGAGATCGCCGGCGCGCAACGATTCTGCCCCGTGAACTCGAGGATTCGGGTGAGCCTGACCGCGTTGCCGCGCATTCGGCGTCGACCGACCACGCCGACTTGGGGTGGAGCAGTCGCTTCGTTCTGGAGAACTTCCCACAGAAGAGGAATGTCTCCAGCCCGAGGAGCCGAGCCTGTGGCGTCGGCGTTGGTGCTGCTAGGCGGTGTGCACGGGGCACTCGAGCGCCCCGTCGTCTTCTACCTGCGCAACGCGGGGAAGCGCGGTCGGCGTGATGGATGCCACCGCCGGGCTCGCCGGCTTCGTCGCGGGAGTCTCTCGCTCGACGGTGATGCCGAAGAGCAGCTCGATCGCGTCCAAGTACTCGTCGCCGCGACCAGCGCGGGCGAGCTCCTTCGCGCGCACCGAGGGGCTGTGCAGGAGCGTGTTCGCGAGGCGACGCAGAGCCGCCTCGGCGACGCCCGATTCGTCCTTGTTCGCAACGCGCTCGGTCTCCGCGCGCGCGATGTCGGTGATGTGCGAGCGGAGCGCTGCGATGCCCTCCGCGACGCTCGTCTCGGCCTGCTGCTCGACGAACTCGCTGGCCGCGCGGGACACGATGCAGCGAGCCTCATCGGCGGCCCCGAGCTCCTCGAGGGGAGCGTGGATGCGGATGGTCTCGAGGTCGAGCACCGAGATGCCGTCGAGGCGGCCGACGGCCGGGTCGACGTTGCGCGGCATGCCGAGGTCGATGATGAGCGTGGCCTCGGCGCATCCGGGCGCGAGACGTGCACCGAGCATGAGGTCGTAGTCGATGACCACCGTGTCGGCGCTCGAGCAGGTGACGACGAGGTCGGCGTTCGAGAGGTGCTCCGGCAGGTTCTGGCTGTCGATGACGAAGACGCCGTCGCGTTCGGCGAACTTGTGGGCGCGACCCGAGGGGGAGTACACGCCGACGCGGGTGACGCCGCGGTCCTGCAGGGCCTTGAGCGAGGCTGCCGCGTACGAGCCGGTGCCGACGAGCACGACCTGCGCGGTGCTCCAGTCGGCGATCTGGGATGCGGCGAGCTCGAGCGAGAGGCGCACGAGGGATCGGCCCGCGCTCTGCAGCTTCGTGCCCGACTTGATGCCGCGCGAGGTTGTGGACGCGGACTGGAAGAGACGCTCGAGCTGCGAGGTCGACATGCCAGCCGCACGTGATTCCTCGAGTGCCCGGCGGACCTGTCCGGAGATCTCGCCCTCGCCGACGACCACCGATTCGAGGCCGCTCGAGACGGCGAAGAGGTACTCGGGCACCTGGGTGTCGTGGATGACGGCCATGTTTGCGCGGAGCGTCTCGACGGAGACGTCGAGCGCCGTCGCGATGGTCGGCATGAGCTCGGGAGCGACCGGCTGCGCCGTGTCGATGTCGAGGTAGATCTCGAAGCGGTTGCAGGTGGCGAGCACAATGGCTCCGTCGACGCCAGGGGCGTCGCGGAGCGCGGACTCAAGTCCGCCATCTTCGCGGGCCGCGAGCTTTTCAAGGACTGGGAAGCTCGCGGTGCGGTGATTGGCACTCAGACACAGCAACACGATTACTTATTGTAGAAGTTCTCCGCGCTTTCGCTTCTGAGCCATACCTTCCCTTAAACCTCTTGCGATCCGGCAGACCCGGGAATCCGCCGTCGGATGCCCGCTGTACGGCCCCGCTCGGGTGCCGGGTGGAGAATGGGCGGGTGACCGAAACAGCTCCTGCACCCCTGCCGCTCAGCGACTCGCATCCTCTCTCCTCTGGCCTCACTGCCGACGCTCCGCTCATCCGCGCGGCACGCGGGGACCGACCTGAGACGCTCCCGGTGTGGTTCATGCGACAGGCTGGCCGCTCGCTGCCCGAGTACCGCGAGCTGCGCAAGGGCATCGAGATGCTCGACTCCTGCCTGCGTCCGGAGCTCGCCGCGGAGATCACGCTGCAGCCCGTGCGTCGTCACCGCGTCGACGCGGCGGTCTTCTTCAGCGACATCGTTGTTCCGCTCAAGCTCATCGGCGAGGCCGTCGATATCGTCCCAGGCACCGGTCCGGTCTTCGAGAACCCGGTGCGCTCCTCGCAGGAGGCGCACGAGTTCGCTGCGCGCATCAGGGCCCGCGTCAGCCCGGAGCTCTTCGCTCCCATCAGCGAGGCCGTCTCGCTGACGGTGGCGGAGCTCGGCTCCACGCCGCTCATCGGCTTCGCCGGGGCGCCGTTCACGGTCGCCGCGTATGTCGTCGAGGGCGGTCCCTCGAAGGATCACCTCCGCACGCGCACGCTCATGCAGGCCGACCCTGAGGCATGGGCCGACCTCTCCGGCGCGATCGCCGAGCTCTCTGCCGCGTTCCTGGAGGCGCAGGTGCGCGCGGGGGCGAGCATCGTGCAGCTCTTCGACTCGTGGGCTGGCTCGCTCAGTCGCGATCGCTACCAGAAGTCGATCGCCGCCTCGAGCGGCCTGGCGCTGGAGCGGGTGCGGGCCCTGCGCACGCCGGGTGGCGAGCGCGTCCGCACGATCCACTTCGGCGTCGGCACCGCCGAGCTGCTGCCGGATATGCACGCGATCGGGGCGGACGTCATGGGGGTCGATGACCGCATCACGCTCGACGAGGCCTCCCGCCGCCTCGGTGGCGGTGTGCCGCTGCAGGGCAACGTCGACCCTGCTGTGCTCGGCGCGGGCGACGCCGTGCTCCAGGAGCACGTGCGAGATGTCGTTCGGCGGGGGAACTCGGCACCCGCGCACATCCTCAACCTCGGCCACGGCGTTCCGCCGTCCGCCGATCCGGCCGTGCTGACCGGCCTCGTGGAGTTCGCGCACTCGCTGCCGGACGGCGGTCGGGTCGAGTGACCCGACCACCCCTCGGCCAGTCGACGCCTGACCTCGTTGTCGTCGGCGGGGGCATCGCGGGGATGCTCGCGGCGAGACGGGCCGCTGGCCGTGGTGCCAGCGTGGTGATCGTCGAGGCGGGAGATCGACTCGGCGGAATGATCTGCCGCGCAGACCTGGGCGGGCTGCCGATCGACATCGGCGCTGAGGCGTTCGCGACGCGCGGTGGCGCGTTCGCGGCCCTGCTGCACGAGCTCGGGATGCACGGCGACATCGTCGAGCCGCGGGCACTGGGCTCCTGGGTCGTGACCGACGCGACCGCTGCTCCGATGCCGGCCGGGGGGATGCTCGGCATACCTGGGGAAGCGGCTCTGCGTGACGCGGAGTCCCGTGCCGCGGTGCACGCCGCGATCGGCGACGAAGGCATCGCGGAGCTCGAACGCGACCGCACGCTCAGCCCGGGCGTCGGCGCCGACGCCTCCGACCTCGAGTCGCTGGTGCTCGCGCGCATGGGGCCGACCGTGCTCGGCCGGCTCGTCGCGCCGGTCACGCGGGGCGTGTACTCGCTCGACCCGGCGGAGCTCGACCACCGGGTGCTCATCCCGGGTCTCGCCGAGCGCATCCACGAGCACGGCTCCCTGGCGGCCGCCGTCGCGGCGCTCAGGAGGAGCGCGCCCCCTGGCGCCGCAGTTCGCACCGTCGAGGGAGGCATGCACCGCGTCGTGGCGCGGCTCGAGCACGACCTCGCCGAGCTCGACGTCGATGTCCGGCTCTCCACTCGCGTCGCTTCCGTGCTCGAAGGCGGCTCCGCCCTCGAGCAGGTCTGGCGCGTCGAGCTCGAAGGCGGGGAGCCGCTGTTCGCGAAGCGCATCCTGTCGACCGTCGCGGTTCCGCGCTCCGTGTCCGCCCGCGACGACGACTCCGAGGGGTCATCCGGCGAGGCGCCTGCGATCGGCGGCGCCGCCGCAGTCCCCGCCGAGGTCGTCGCGCTGCTCGTCCGAGCTCCGCAGCTCGACGCTCACCCGCGAGGCACTGGCGTGCTCGTCGGCGACCCGAGCGCAACCATCCGGGCGAAGGCGCTCACTCACGTCACCGCGAAGTGGGCCTGGCAGGAGGCGGCATCCAATGGGATGCACGTGCTCCGGCTCTCCTACGGTCCACAAGCTCGCGGGGGGAGCGAGCCGCTCACGTATTCGCTCAGCGACGATGAGACGATCGAGCTCGCACGCGGCGATGCCGGGCGCCTGCTCGGCATCGCCATCGAGCGCGAGGACGTCATCGCTCTGGCGAGGCACGTCTGGCGCATCCCGGCCCCCGCCGCGCGCATCGGACGATCCGCTGAGCTCCGGGGTGCACGCGACGAGGCTCGGCGGACGCCAGGAGTCGCGCTCGCCGGCACCTGGATCGACGGGACGGGGCTCGCGAGTGTCATCCCAGGGGTGCTGCGCGCCGTGGATGAGCTCTTCCCCGAGGACGCACAGGCTTAGCGCGAGTTGAGATGCCTCGCGGGGCTAGGCTTGCTCCGTGGCTTGATCGCGCCCGATTGACCGATCGCTGGCGTACCGGCGAACGATAGGAGTTTTCATGAAGAAGTTCGTGTTTGTGCTTGGCCTCGGTGCCGGGTACGTCCTTGGTGCTCGCGCGGGGCGCAAGCGCTACGAGCAGATCTCCTCCGTCGCGCAGACGGTGTGGGACACGAAGCTCGTCCGCTCCAAGCGTGCTGAGGTCGACGAGTTCTCCCGCAAGCTCGCTCCGAAGGTCGCCGACGCGGCCGTCAGCGGCGCGAAGCTCGTGACGGCCCAGGTCACGAAGGCGGTCAAGGACAACGGCAAGAAGAGTTCGTCCGGCAAGTCGAACCCGCCTGCTCCCTCCGGAACCGTCGGCAACCCGAGCAGCGACGCGTCCTAACCAGCACTCCCAGCAGAGAGCGACACACCCATGTCTGAGTCGTCAGAAAAGACGCCGATCCGCGGGCCCTTCCCCGGTATCGGCCGCACGAGGGCCAACCCGAAGTCACGGTCGAGCCTCGGCACGCTCGTGACCGATGTCCCCAAGCTCCTCACGAAGCTCGTGCGCGACGAGGTCGAGCAGGGCAAGCGAGAGCTCATCTCGACCGGCACGAAGTACGGCATCGCGGTCGGCCTGTTCGCCGCTGCGGCGTTCTTCGCGCTCACGCTGTGGGCAGTGCTCGTGACCGCTGCCGTCCTCGGACTCAACACGGTGTTCGCGCCGTGGCTCTCCGCGCTCATCGTGGCAGGAGCGTTCCTGCTGATCGTCATCGTGCTCGGCCTCGCCGGCTACCTCGCGCTGAAGCGCGCGGGCAAGCTCGCCCCGGAGCGCACGATCGCCAGCGTCAAGCAGGATGTCAACGCAGTGAAGGGGCTCGGACAGTATGAGTGAGCAGAACGGCGAGGCGACCCTCGCGAAGAAGGAAGACAAGCGCAACGACGGTCAGCTGAAGGCTGACATCGAGCGCACCCGACGTGAGCTGGCGGCAACGCTCGACGCGATCGAGGTGAAGGTCGACCCGCGCATCCGCGGCCGCGAACTCCTCGAATCAACCCGCCACAGCATCCAGCGCCTGAAGGAAGACAACCCGCTCCTGCTCGCGGGTATCGCTACTGGTGCCGCGGTCGTCGTGGCCGGTGGCGTGACCGCCGCCGTCGCACTGTACCGCCGCTCTCGCTGAGCTCCGTCGGCTGTGCGCCGCACCCCAAACACTCCTCGACATTTCGTAGAATAGGACCATGACCCACTCGAATGAGGTCCCGGCTTTCGCCGCCGAGCCCAACGCAACGTCCCCAGTCCCCGCAGAGCACGCATCGGCAGCTCAGCAGGGCGCCCCAGAGGCCCACCAGGGCGCTGAGGAGCAGGGGGGAGGCGCGACGCTCACCGAGTACACGATGATCTCGGTCTTCCGACGAGAGACGCTCAACGAGCTCGTCCTGTCGGGTCGCGACGCCATCAAGGCGGTCGACGAACTCGACGGCATCGTCGCGGAGCTGGCCGAGAACGGCGTCAAGGTGCGCGGCTTCTACGACGTCTCCGGGTTCCGGCACGATGGCGAGCTCATGGTGTGGCTGCACGGCGAAGTGCCCGAGAGTCTGCAGTGGGGCCTGCGCCAGATCCGCCGCAGCGAGCTCATCGCGCCGCTCACACCGTCCTGGCAGATCGTCGGAGTGCACCGCGCCGCCGAGTTCAGCGCACGCCACATGCCCGCGTACATGCTCGGCAAGGAGCCGCGCCAGTGGGTCACCGTCTACCCGTTCGTGCGCTCCTACGAGTGGTACCTGCTGCCGGAGGACGAGCGTCGTCAGATGCTCGCCGAGCACGGCCGCGCCGGATCCTCGTACACGTCGACCCTCACCAACACCGTCGCGTCCTTCGGAATCAGCGACTACGAGTGGCTGCTCGCGCTCGAGGACGACAACCTCCTCAACCTGGTCGACATGATGCGTGACCTGCGACAGACCGATGCTCGGCGCCACGTGCGCGAGGAGGTGCCGTTCTACACGGGTCGCTTCCTGCAGACCTCCGAGATCGTCGAGGTGCTGCAGTGACCGACGTCGCTGCACCGCAGACCGGTTCGCAGCCGAAGGGCCGCAAGCCCGGCCCGGCGACGTACACCCGCGTCGAGGTCAATGCTGCCGTGAGCGCCGCCTCCGCCGCCGCCAAGTTCGGCCCGGAGCACACGACCGAGCCCGTCGCGTACGACGGCATCCTGCTCGCCTCCTTCGGCGGGCCGGAAGGACAGGATGAGGTCATCCCGTTCCTGCGCAACGTGACGGCAGGCCGTGGCATCCCAGACGAGCGGCTCGAGGAAGTGGCCCACCACTACCGGCACTACGGCGGCGTGAGCCCCATCAACGAGCAGAATCGTCAGCTGAAGGCCTCCATCGAGCGGGAGCTCGAGCTGCGCGGTATCGACCTGCCCGTCTTCTGGGGCAACCGCAACTCCGAGCCGTACTTCAACGACGTGCTCCTCGACGCCCGCGAAGCCGGCTGCTCGACGCTCATCGCAGTCGCCACGAGTGCCTACTCGTCCTTCTCCAGCTGCCGTCAGTACCGCGAGGACTTCGCGGACGCGCTCGAGGACACGGGACTCGGCGGGCAGCTCACGATCGACAAGGTGCGCGCCTTCTTCGACCACCCGGGCTTCGTCGCCCCCTTCATCGAGGGTGTCCGCGACGCCGTGCTCAGCCTCGCTCAGGAAGACGCCCAGCTCGACCTGGCCACCGAGGTCGAGGTGCTCTTCACGACGCACTCGGTGCCGATGGCGGATGCCGCGAACTCGGGCCCTCCTGGCGCGGGCTTCGGTGAGAGCGGCGCATACGCCGCCCAGCACCTCGCGGTCGCGGAGGTCGTCGCCCTCGCGGCTCTGCAGGAGCTCGCGGAAGACACGACCATCTCAGGCCGAGTGCCTGAGCAGCTCTCCTGGCAGCTCGTCTACCAGTCGCGCTCCGGCCCGCCCTCGCAGCCGTGGCTCGAGCCCGACATCAACGACGTCATCGCGGAGCTCCCGTCGAAGGGCGCCAAGGCGGTCGTCGTCGTGCCGATCGGCTTCGTCTCCGACCACATGGAGGTCCTCTGGGACCTCGACAACGAGGCGAAGGACTCGGCAGCGGATGCGGGACTCGCATTCCGCCGCACTCCGACGCCCGGCATCCACGCGAAGTACGTGGAAGGGCTCGTCGACCTCATCCTGGAGCGTCGCGACGCGACCCCCGTCGGAGAGCGTCCGGCGATGACCTCGATCGGACCGTGGTTCGATGTGTGCCGCCCCGGGTGCTGCGCGAACAAGCGACTGGGCTTCAAGCCGGCGGTCTCCGGACTGCTGCCGTGACCCTGCGGATCGGCACGCGAGGCAGCGCGCTCGCGGTCGCGCAGACGTCGACGATGGCGCGGGAGCTCGAGCGCATCACGGGCGAGCAGACCGAGCTGGTGCGAGTGACCACCCATGGCGACGTGACGCGCGCCGCACTGTCGTCGCTCGGCGGTACTGGCGTGTTCGCGAGCGAGCTGCGGGATGCGCTGCTCGCGGGGGAGTGCGACCTCGTCGTGCACTCGCTCAAGGATCTCCCGACCGCGAAGGCCCCTGGCCTCACCGTGGCCGCGTACCCCGTGCGGGAAGATGCGCGCGACGCGCTCTGCTCGCTGGGCGGAGCCTCCGGACTCTCCCTCGCCGAGCTTCCGCACGGCGCGAAGGTCGGCACCGGGTCGCCTCGGCGCGTGGCGCAGCTGCTCACACTGCGCCCCGACCTCGAGATCCGCGACATCCGCGGCAACGTCGAGCGTCGTCTCCGCTTCGTCACCGACGGGGAGCTCGACGCCGTCGTGCTCGCCGCTGCCGGGCTCGAGCGGCTCGGCTTCGCGGATGCCATCACCGAGCGCTTCGACCTCGCCGACTTCCCCAACGCTCCCGGTCAGGGCTGCCTCGCCATCGAGGTCCGCGACGATGACGCACCTGCGGGCGTCGCCGACCTCGACGACCGAGAAGCGCGTGCGGCAGTGCTCGTCGAACGCGGCATTCTCGCGACGCTCGAAGCCGGCTGCGCGGCTCCCGTCGGCGCTGCAGCCCGGTACGCCGACGGAAAACTCGAGGCGTGGGCTACCGTGTATGCAGTAGACGGATCTTCGCGGGTCTCCAGCAGGCGTGCCGTGGAGGTCTCCGACCCCGGCGCATTCGATGCCGCCCAGGCAGAACTGGTCTCGCTCATCTCGACGGACCTCTTCGATCAGGGTGCTGTCGCGCTGATGGCCTGAACGGAGGGTCCGGACGTGAACGGAGGAACCACGATGGATGCACCGCTGAAGGGCTGGAAGATCCTCGTACCCCGTGGAGGCGTCTGGGGCGGCGACGTCGCGGAGGCTGTTCGCGCGCGATCGGCGTTCCCCATCACGGCCCCGCTCATCAACTTCGCGAGCCCGAACGAGGACGACTCCCGGGTACTGAGCGACAAGATCCGCCTGCTCGAGAGCGGACACTACAACTGGATCGCGGTGACAAGCGCCACGGCGGCAGATGTCATGCACTCGCTCGGCGTGAAGGTGCCAGACCACACGCTCATCGCGGCGGTCGGCGAGACGACGGCGGCCTCGCTGACGACGGCCGGGTACCGGGTCGACTTCGTTCCCACGCACGACAACTCCGCCAAGGGGCTGCTCCTGGAGTGGGCCGAGGCGGCTCGCCGCCAGCCTCCCATCTCGGTGCTGTGGCTGCGCTCTGAGGTCGCTCGCCCGACGCTCGCGGAGGGGCTCGCCAGGCGCGGGCACCTCGTCGACTCGGTCGTCGCGTACCGCACGGTGGGTGTGCCGGCGGCGGAGAGCATCCAGTACGACATCCGCAACAGCCGGATCCGCGCGATCCTCGTGACCAGCGGCTCCGTGGCGGAGCAGGTGCACAAGCAGTTTTCGCCGATCCCGGATGAGATCTACATCGCCGCGATCGGCCCCCGGACCGCGAAGGACGCCAGGCAGCTGGGCCTGCGCGTCGACGTCGTCGCCAAGCAGCGCTCGGTCGCGTCGCTGCTCGACGGCCTCGAGTGGCTTGCGAGCGGCAGCGACATGCCGGTGACCGAGGCCATCGATCTGAAAGCACTCCGCGCGTTCGAGGCGAGCGAGCTGCAGGCCGAGCAGGACAGTCGACCGGTGCCGAAGGAAGACATCCCGGCCCTCGACGAGGGACGCGGTCAAGCCCCCAATGACCGCTGAGTTCGCCGCCTGCTGGGCGGATCGAACCCACATGCCGACAAGCCGGGCCGCGTCCGCGTCCGTCGGCGCAGAACTCCTGAGGAAGGACACGATCGCATGATCTCCCCGAGCCGCAGGCCTCGTCGCCTGCGCCAGAGCGACGCCGTGCGCCGCCAGGTCCGCGAGGTGCGCGTGCACCCGAACGACCTCATCCTGCCGCTGTTCGTCCGCGAGGGCGTGAGCGAGCCGATCGCCATCTCGTCGATGCCCGGCGTGCAGCAGCACTCGCTCGACTCGCTGCGCCGCGCGGTCGAGGAAGCGGCGACGCTCGGAGTGGGCGGGGTGATGCTCTTCGGCGTGCCGGAGACGCGTGACGCCGTGGGCTCGGGCGCGACCGACCCGAACGGCATCCTCAACGTCGCGGCCCGTGTGCTCGCGGAGGAATTCGGCGAGGACATCGTCGTGCAGACCGACCTCTGCCTCGACGAGTTCACCGACCACGGCCACTGCGGCGTGCTGGACGCGGCCGGTCGTGTCGACAACGACGCGACGCTCGAGCGGTACGACGCGATGGCGATCGCCCAGGCCGACTCCGGTGCCGCGATGCTCGGGATGTCGGGGATGATGGACGGCCAGGTCGCGAGTGCGAGGGACGCCCTCGACGCGGCCGGGCACACCGACGTCGCGATCGTCGCCTACTCCGCGAAGTACGCGTCGGCGTTCTACGGCCCGTTCCGGGAGGCTGTGGACTCGCAGCTCCAGGGGGACCGTCGCACCTACCAGCTCGATCCGGCCAACCGGCGCGAGGGCATGCGGGAGGCGCTCATCGACATCGATGAGGGGGCCGACATCGTCATGGTGAAGCCGGCTGGCTCGTACCTCGACGTGCTCGCCGATGTCGCTGCGGAGTCGATCGTTCCCGTGTGGGCCTACCAGGTCAGCGGCGAGTACGCCATGATCGAGGCCGCTGCGGCGAACGGCTGGATCGACCGCGATCGCGCGATCGCGGAGTCCATCACGTCGATTCGACGTGCTGGAGCCGATGCCGTGCTCACCTACTACGCGAGTGAGCTCGCGCGCACTCTGGCATCGCAGTCGGGCACGCCAGTGTCGGCGGCCCATGGCAGAGTGGATGCACGATGAACCACGACGTCTCCGCCTCGCTCTTCGCCCGCTCGCTCGAGGTCACGCCCGGGGGTGTGAACTCGCCGGTCCGCGCGTACGGCTCGGTTGGGGGCACTCCTCCCTTCGCCGCCTCCGCGACGGGTCCGTACCTGACCGACGTCGACGGCAACGAGTACGTCGACCTCGTCAGCGGCTGGGGCCCCATGCTGCTCGGGCACGCCCATCCCGCAGTCGTCGAGGCAGTCCAAGACGCGGCGGCTCGCGGACTCTCGTTCGGAGCCCCTACCCCGGCCGAGACGCAGCTCGCGGAGCTCGTCGTCGATCGCATCGCCCCCATCGAGCAGGTGCGCCTCGTCTCGACGGGAACCGAGGCGACCATGACCGCTCTGCGTCTCGCACGCGGCTACACGGGCCGCGACCTCATCGTGAAGTTCGCGGGCTGCTATCACGGCCACTCCGACGGCCTCCTCGCGGCCGCGGGGTCGGGCCTCGCCACGCTTGCGCTCCCGGGCTCTGCCGGTGTGCCGGAAGCCATCACCTCGCAGACCATCGTCGTCCCGTTCAACGACCTCGAGGCTGTGCGGGCCGCGTTCGCCGAGCATCCCGGTGAGATCGCCGCTGTCATCACCGAGGCGTCACCCGCGAACATGGGCGTCGTCCCTCCCGAGCCTGGCTTCAACCGGGAGCTCGCCAAGCTGTGCTCGTCCGAGGGTGCCCTGCTCGTCTGCGACGAGGTGCTCACCGGGTTCCGCACAGGCCCAGCGGGCTGGTGGGGCGAGGAGCAGAAGATCGAGTCCTCGAGCGGATGGCAGGCCGACCTGTACACGTTCGGCAAGGTCATCGGCGGCGGCATGCCCGTCGCAGCACTGGGCGGTTCGCGGGAGATCATGAGCCACCTCGCCCCGCAGGGCCCCGTCTACCAGGCGGGCACGCTCTCGGGGAACCCCGTCGCGGTCGCCGCCGGCATCGCGACGCTCTCACACGCCGACGACGCCGTCTACGCTCGCGTCGACGCGGCTGCCGAGCGCATCCGCACCGCGACCTCCGAGGCGCTCACCGCCGCGGGCGTCGCCCACTCGGTGCAGAACGTCGGCAACCTCTTCAGCTTCACCTTCGGCGACGGCGCGGCTCTCGGCTGGACCGGAACCGGTGGCGGGCCGCGGAACGAGGACGAGGTCAAGCGCCAGGAGGCCTGGCGCTACCCGCCGTTCTTCGCCGCGATGCTCGACGCCGGTGTCAACCTGCCGCCGAGCGTCTTCGAGGCCTGGTTCGTCTCGGCTGCCCACGACGATGCGGCCATCGACCGCGTTCTCGCGGCGCTCCCCGCAGCAGCCCGGGCCGCGGCCAACGCCTCGGCACCCGAGTAGGGCCGCGTTGGAACGCCGAGCCGTCGACGAAAGGGCGTAGAGGCTACGTGGAGGAACTCACCAACTGGGTGCTCGACCTGAGGGGCTCCGGCTGGAGCTTCGCAGTCGTGGCCCTTGTGCTGCTCATCGGCGGTGTCGTCACGTTCCTGCCGAGTCAATCGCTGGTCGTGGCGCTCTCCGCCCTCACCGCCGGAGATCAGGGGTGGACGGCCCTCATCAACCTGTTCGGCCTCTTCGCGTTCTGCGTCGTCGGCATGGTGCTCGGCGACATCGGCACCTACTGGCTCGCGAGAGGCGTCGGGTTTGGCAAATGGAGCTGGATGAACGGGCGCCGGCTCACGGCCGTGCGCACGCGCGTCGGCGATCAGCTGAAGACCCGCCCGAAGTGGGTCATGGTCACCGTGAGGCTGTTGCCGATGGGGCGCATCGCGACGGTGCTCGCCGCATCCGACGCACGGATGCCGATGCCCCGGTTCCTCCCGCTTTCCGTGCTCGCGAGTGCCGTGTGGGTGGGCTACGCGGTGGTGATCGGCGCCGTATTCGGCTCCTTCAGCACGGACAACCCGCTGCTCATGATGGTGCTCGCCGTGGTCACGGCCATCGCTCTTGGCCTTCTCGCGCAGGTTGTCAACGGCTGGCTTGAGAAGCTCACTGACCGCCGGAAGGCCGACGTCGCGAGTTAGGCGCATCCCGCCCACGGAGTCCGAACGCCTCTGGAGAGAGAACTCGCTTCGTTGAGATGACGTTCCTTTAGCGAAGCGAGTTCTCCTCCCCGGGGCGGCTCGACTGTCGCCTGCCCGGGTGACGACGGCCCGGCCGGTGGCGGGTGACGTTCGAGATGGTGGAGCTGGGCTCCGCCTGCCTACGCGGCGTCGGTCTTGCCGCGGAGCTCGGCGAGCTCGCGGCCGGACTCCGTCGCCTTCGTCTCGGCGTTGGACTTGAGGTCGGCGGCGAGGTCGGTGAACTGGTCGAGGGCAGGGTTGACGCCGACGAGCGTGAATGGACGCTGCACGACGCGGAGGTCGAGGCCCCAGGCGTCCTGGAGCAGACGGGTCAGGTAGGGCGTGGAGTGGTCCCAGCCCTCCTTCGGGGTGCCCTCGTCGTAGTTGCCACCGAGGACGGTCGCGAGGGTTGCGGGCTTCCCGGCGAGCGTCGTGCTTCCAGCATTGGTGCGCGGGTCGGTGTAGGCGAGGTCGAACCAGAGCTTGAAGTGCTGCGAGATGCCGTAGTTGTAGAGCGGCACGGTGAAGAGCAGGGCGTCGGCCGAGATGATCTCGTCTGCCAGCTGCGCTGCGAGATCGACAGCGGCGCGCTGCTCCTCGGTGCGGTCATCCTCGGGCGTGAAGCCAGCGTAGACGGCGTTCTGCCAGGCGTCGGCGGGGATGGGCGACTCGATGAGGTTGCGGCGTGTGACGACCGAGTCTGGGTGTGCCTGGGTCCACTCGGCCTCGACGAGGTCGCCGAGCGCGCGGCTGGCGGAAGTGGCGGGGAGCAGGCTGGCATCGATACGGAGAAGGGACATGCGGGGCTCCTTGAAATTACACAGAGTCGCTATGAAAACCAGAGCGACTCTGTGCAGATTAGCACGGGTACACTGGCGGCATGGCAGAGAAAGCGCAGGAGCACGGCGCCGCGGAATGCGACGGCGCCATCTCGCTTGCCTTCACGCTGCTGGGCAAGCGCTGGAACGGCATGATCATCGATGTGCTCGGCTCGCAGCCCCTCACCTTCGTCGCCCTGCGCCGCGCCGTGACGGGCATCAGCGACGCGGTCCTCTCCGACCGACTGACCGAGCTCGCCGGGGCCGGACTCGTCGCGCGCACCGTCAACGACGGCCCGCCGATCTCGGTCAGCTACGAGCTCACGACGGCCGGACAACGCCTCATCCCAGTGCTCAAGCAGCTCGGCACGTGGGCTTCGGAGAACCTCGAACACGCACCTCTGGCCTGATCCAGCGCCAGTCGCCTTCGGATCAGGCGTCGCCCCGCACGCGCACGACCGTTCGCCCGCGCACTGTCCCATCGAGGATGGGCTGCGCGACCTCGATCGCCTCCTCGAGTGCGACGACCTCGGTCATCGACTCGAGCAGTTCGCTGTCGAGCTCGAGGAGCCTGTTCCAGGCCTCGGCGCGCACCTCCAGGCTCTGCACGACCGAGTTGATGCCGCGCAGCGTCACCCCGCGCAGGATGAACGGCAGGACGGTCGTCGGCAGGTCGGTGCCCTGCGCCAGTCCGCACGCCGTCACCAGCCCTTCTCGTCTCGTCTGCGCGATCACGTTCGCGAGGGTCGTCGAGCCGACCGCGTCGATGGCCCCGGCCCAGCGCTCCGTCTGCAGCCCCTTGCCCGGCGTATCGGAGAGCACATGCCGGTCGATGATCTCGGCTGCGCCGAGGTGGCGCAGGTAGTCGCCCTCCTCGTCACCGCGGCCAGTGGATGCGACGACCCGGTAGCCGAGTCCGGCCAGCAGGGCGATCGCGACGCTTCCGACGCCACCCGCGGCACCGGTCACGAGCACATCGCCGTCGCCGGGTGCGACCTGCTTCTCGAGCGCCAGCACCGACAGCATCGCCGTGTAGCCGGCAGTGCCGATGGCGGCTCCCTGCAAGAGGGACATCTCCTCGGGCAGGTGGATGAGCGACTCGTCGTCGACGAGGCACAGCTCGGCGAGGCCGCCGTGCCTGCTCTCGCCGAGTCCCGCCCCGTTCAGCACGACGCGGTCGCCTGGCACGAAGTTCGGCGTGCGTGACTCCCGAACGACGCCGACGACGTCGATGCCCGGGACGAGCACATCGGCTCTACTCACGCCGGGCCTGCCGGCGAGCAGCAGGGCGTCCTTGTAGTTGAGGCTCGAGTAGGCCACGTCGACGAGCACTTGGCCGCGATGGAGGTGACCATCGCCGAACAGCTCGTCGCCGAGCTCATCGAACGCGACGTCGATGCGAGGCTTCCCCGCGTCGTCGGTGGACTTCGTCGTCAGGTATCCGCGAACCATGGCGCCATCGTAGGGGGCGCGGATCAGAGCTCCCCAGCATCCGCTGCACGGAGCCGCCCGCTCGCCGCCCGCTGCTCTGCAAGACTGGCTGGCATGATCACGGTCCGCACCTTCACCGAACTCAGCGCCGCCGAACTCTGGGGCATCCTGCACCTGCGCTCGAGCATCTTCGTCGTCGAGCAGGACTGTGTGTACCTCGACCCGGACACGGCCGACTTCGCCGACGGCACCCTGCACGCGTTCATCGGCGACGACCCCCTCTACCCCCACAGCTACGCGAGACTCCTCCCCATCGGCTGGCCGGACGAGCACCTGCCCACGCACGTATCGCGCCCCATCGGCAGGGTCGTGACCGCCGAGAGCTCCCGAGGCCTCGGCTACTCGGCTCAGATCATCCGCCATCTCGTCGAGATCGCCGAGAGTGAAGGCCTCTCGACCTCCCTCAACGGACAGGCGCACCTCGAGTCCTGGTACGCGAGATTCGGGTTTGAACGCTGCGGTGAGAACTTCATGGAGGACGACATTCCCCACGTGCCGATGGTGAAATACACATCGAGCCCTGACTCATGATTTACTCGCTCGTAACAAGCATGAATCAGTTAGTCGCAGTGCCGCGGCTAGCTTGAGATCCGGGCGCCGCTGCGCGGCGCTCGCTCTCTGCTTACGTATAAAGGAGCACCATGAGTAACTTTGCCAAGTCGTCTCCCTCCAGGAAGTTGCGCATCACCACAGGAATCGCCGCCATGAGCGTCGGCGTCTTCATGCTGGCTGCGTGCTCGTCGACGACCGACGGCGGCGATCCAGCTGCGGAGGGCGATGCTGCCGCTGCGGTCTGTGGGCCCGACACAGCTGCATCCGTCGCCGACGTCACGCCCGTCGACGCGCCGGCCGCTCAGGAGCGCTCCGAAGCGCTCAAGATCGGCTCGCTGCTTCCGCAGACCGGAACCCTCGCCTTCCTCGGCCCGCCCGAGATCGCCGGTGTCGACCTCGCAGTCGCCGAGATCAACGCCTCGCCGTCTGGTGTGCTCGGCGGCAACATCACCGTCGTCCACCGTGACTCGGGCGACACGTCGACCGACATCGCGACGCAGTCGGTCACCGACCTGCTCAGCCAGAACGTGTCCGCCATCGTCGGCGCGGCATCCTCGGGCGTCTCGATGACGGTCATCGACCAGATCACCGGCGCGGGCGTCGTGCAGATCTCGCCGGCGAACACCTCGGCCGAGTTCTCCACCTACGCCGACAACGGCTTCTACTTCCGTACCGCCCCCTCGGACATCCTCCAGGGACGCGTCAACGGAAACACGATCGTCAACGACGGCAACGCATCCGTCGGCATCATCTACCTGAACGACGCCTACGGCTCGGGCCTCTCTGAGAGCATCACCACGGCAGTCGAGGCTGCTGGTGGCGAGGTCGTCGCGTCTGAAGCCTTCAATGAGGGTGACAGCCAGTTCTCCGCGCAGATCGACGCCGTCACGGCCGCCGACCCCGACGCGATCGCGCTCGTCGCGTTCGACCAGACGGCGACCATCGTTCCGCAGCTCATCGGCACCAAGGGCTTCCCCGCCGACAAGCTCTACATGGTCGACGGCAACATGGCCGACTACTCCGCCGACTTCGAAGAGGGCACGCTGAACTGCGCCAAGGGCACCATCCCTGGTGTTGTCGCTTCTGACGACTTCCGCGCCCAGCTGCTCGGCATCGACCCGGACCTGAAGGACTTCACGTACGGCGCTGAGTCGTACGACGCTGTCATCCTGGCGGCCCTCGCCGCTCAGGCCGGCGGTGCCGCTGACCCGGCAACGATCAAGGACAACATGCAGAAGGTCTCCGTCGATGGTGAGAAGTGCACCACCTACGCCGACTGCGTCGCGCTGCTCGAAGCTGGAACCGACATCGACTACGACGGTGTCTCCGGCCCGATCTCGTTCGACGAGAACGGCGACCCGTCAGAGGCCACGATCGGCATCTACCAGTACGGCAACGGCAACACCTACTCCAACATCGGAGAAGAGGCTGGCCAGCTCTAAGCTGATCCGCTGAGCGAGGGGCCCGGGATGCACGCATCCCGGGCCCCTTCGCGTGCCCTGGCCGGGGCTGGGCCGGACCCTCTGCGCGCCCTGGTGGGGGCTGGGCCGGACCCTCTGCGCGCCCTGGTGGGGGCTGGGCCGGACCCTCTGCGTGCTCCGGTGGGGGTATGCGATCGCCCCCGCTGCCGTCTTCTTCCCCCTCACCCCCTCGCCCCCGCTCGCAACGCTGCCCGGTGTTTCGCCCCCTGTGGGCTGTCGCAGTGGGGGAAACGCCGGGCAGTGTTTATCTCCCTCTGGGGGAGAGGAGCTCTGTGCAGAATCTGGGCGTGGCCCGGGGTCCACGCATCGCTGCGCGCGAAAGCAACCAACGCTGCCCGGTGTTTCGCCCTCTGTGGGCTGTCGCAGTGGGGGAAACGCCGGGCAGTGTTTATCTCCCTCTGGGGGAGGGGAACTCCGCGCTGAACCTGGGCGCCACGGTGCCCACGGCGCCACGGTGCCCACGGCGCCACGGCGCCACGGCGCCCCGGCGCCCCGGTGCCCCGGTGCCCACGGGGCCCACGCAACGCTGCCCGGCGTTTCGGCCCCTGCGCAGTCTGGCAGGGGGCGAAACGCCGGGCAGCGATCGGCTTCGGCTTCGCCGGGGGCGGCTGGGTGGATGCTCGCGGTTAGTGGGCCGCGTCGCCGTCCTTCGCCTGTTCGTCGGCCGCGAGCGTGCCGAGGTAGAGGGCGATGACCTTCGGGTCGTTGAGCAGCTCGCGTCCGGTACCCGTGTACGCGTCCTTGCCCTGGTCGAGCACGTAGGCGCGGTCGCAGATCTGCAGGCAGCGGCGCGCGTTCTGCTCGACCATGATGACGGAGACGCCGGCACGGTTGATCTGGCGCACGCGCAGGAACGTCTCGTCCTGACGTACCGGGGAGAGGCCCGCCGACGGCTCGTCGAGGAGCAGCACCGACGGGTCCATCATGAGGGCCCGCGCCATGGCGACCATCTGCCGCTCACCGCCGGAGAGGGAGCTCGCGCGCTGCTTGCGGCGCTTACCGAGCTCGGGGAAGAGGTCGGCGACGAATTCGAATCGCTCGTTGAAGACCTTGGGGCGCAGGAAGAGCCCCATCTCGAGGTTCTCCTCGATCGTGAGTGACGGGAAGACGTTGTTGTTCTGCGGCACGAGCCCGACGCCCTTGGCGACGAGCTTGTCGGCGCGCAGGCCCGTGATGTCCTCGCCCTTCAGCATCACGCTGCCGCCGCGGATCTTGATCTGCCCGAAGATGGCCTTGAGGACCGTCGACTTGCCGGCGCCGTTGGGCCCGATGATGCCGATGAGCTCGCCGGGGTAGGCGTCGATCGAGCATCCGTTGAGGATGTTCACGCCGGGCAGGTAGCCGCCGACGAGGTCGATCGTCGACAGCACAGCGTCGCTTCTGGGGGTCGTCGCTGTCGCAGAACCGGATGCGTTGGGCGTCGTCTCGCTCATTTGCTGTCACTCTCCGTCGTCTCGGTCCCGGGCTTCGTCTCGGCGATCTCCTCGGCGATCGTGGTCGTCCCGAGCACCTCGGCCTCGTACTCGGCCGCCGCTTCGACGCCCTGTTCCTCGGCGATGCGCTCGACTTCCAGCTCCTGGATGTCGAGGTCGCCGAGGTCCTGGTCGTGGTGCGCGCCGAGGTAGGCGTCGATCACGGCCTGGTCCTTCATGACCGTCTCGGGCGGGCCCTCCGCGACGATCTGGCCTTCCGCCATGACGACGACCCAGTCGGAGATGTTGGTGACCATGTGCATGTCGTGCTCGACGAACAGCACCGTGGTGCCGTCGTTCTTGAGCTCCTTGACGTGGCCCAGGAGCGACTGCACGAGGGCCGGGTTGACGCCGGCCATGGGCTCGTCGAGCATGATGAGCTTCGGGCTGCTCATGAGGGCGCGTGCCATCTCGAGCAGCTTGCGCTGTCCGCCGGAGAGCGACGCCGCGTAGTCCTCGCGCTTCGCGTCGAGCTTGAAGCGGGCGAGGAGCTCGTCGGCCTTCTCGGTGATCTCCTTCTCGCGGTCGCGCCACAGCGGCTTGAACAGTGCGCGCAGCATGCCCTCGCCGCCCTGCTCGTCGGCGCCGAGGAGCATGTTGTCGAGCACGGTCATGCGTCCGAGGGACTTCGTGAGCTGGAAGGTGCGGACCATGCCGGAGCGGGCCACCTTGAAGGCGGGCACGTTGGCGAGGGAGGTGCCGTCGAACGACCACGTGCCCGTGTTGGGCTTGTCGAAGCCCGTCAGCAGATTGAACATGGTCGTCTTGCCGGCGCCGTTGGGGCCGATGAGCGCCGTGATCTTGCCGCGCGGGATCTCGAGGTGCTGCACATCCACGGCTGTGTTGCCGCCGAACTGGCGGGTGACGCCGTCGGCGATGACGATCGGGTCGACCTTCTTGCAGCCAGGGCCGACCTTGCCGTCGACGAATTCGTGGGTGGGGAGGATGCCCGTTGGCGGGCTCGTCTGCTCAGGCACTGAAGCTCAGCTCCTTCTTGTTTCCGAAGATGCCCTGGGGTCTGAAGACCACCAGCAGCATGAGCGCGATTCCGACGATGATGAAGCGCAGCTGGCCCGCCTGCGTCGTCGAGAGGAAGGTGATCGCGCCCGATTCGATCGCGCCGTACAGGATGCCCTGCGTGAGCGAGAGCACGACCCAGAAGATCATCGCTCCCACGATTGGGCCGAAGATCGTCGCGGCTCCACCCAGCAGCATGATCGTCCAGATGAAGAACGTGAGACCCGTCGTGTAGTTCGCGGGTTGCACGGCTCTCGGCAGGATGAAGATGATGCCGGCGAGGGAGCCGAGGAGGCCGCCCGTGATGAGCGCCTGCATCTTGTAGGCGAAGACGTTCTTGCCGAGGCTTCGGACGGCGTCCTCGTCTTCGCGGATGCCGCGGACGACGCGACCCCACGGGCTGCGCATGAGCGCCCACACGAGGAGGGTCGCGAGGATGACGAGGCCCCAGCCGACGATGCGGGTCCACCAGTCGTAGGCGTTGTAGGTGAAGGGGCCGAAGCCGTAGGTGCCGTCGGGGATCGGGTTGATGGCCGCGAAGGTTCCCTTGAAGCCGTTCAGGCCGTTGGCCGCGCCCGTCACGGGGGTGAGGCCGGTCGTCGTCACGATGTACCGCAGGATCTCGGCGGAGGCGATCGTGACGATGGCCAGGTAGTCGGCTCGTAGCCGCAGCGTCGGGACGCCGAGGATGAACGAGAAGACGATCGAGACGACGATGACGCACAGCACGGCGGCCCAGATGGGCCAGCCGAGGCTGATCGTCGGGATCGCGAACGCGTACGCGCCGAGCAGCATGTACGCGGCCTGGCCGAAGTTGAGGAGGCCGGTGTAGCCGAAGTGGATGCCGAGGCCGATCGCGGCGAGCGCGTAGGCAGCGGTGGTGGGGCTGAGGAGCTCGCCGACGGCGTTGCTCAGGATGTTTGACCAGTCCATGGTTCGTCTCCTAGCCGACTCGCTCGCGGCGGCCGAGAATGCCCTGGGGCCTGACGAGCAGGACCAGGATGAGGATGAGGAGCGCCGCCGCGTACTTGAGGTCGGCGGGGATGAAGAGGGTCGAGAGCTCGACGAAGATGCCGACGACGAGCGAGCCGACGAGAGCACCGTAGGCGGAGCCGAGGCCACCGAGGGTGACGGCGGCGAACATCAGCAGGAGCACCTGGAAGCCCATGTCCCATGAGGATTGGCGGTAGAGGGCGAGCATGACGCCGGCGAGGGCGGCGAGGCCACCTGCCGTGGTCCACACGATGCGGATGATGCGGTCGACGTTGATGCCGGATGCACTTGCGAGCGACGGGTTGTCGGACACGGCCCTGGTGGCCTTGCCGACGCGGGTGCGCGTCAGGAACAGGGCCACGAGGAGGAGCGTGACGATCGAGATGCCCATGCTGAGGAGCGACCCCGTCGTGATGCGCACGGGGCCGAACTCCACGGCTCCGCTGAGGCCCACCGAGCTCATCGGGAGGATCGCCCCGCCGAAGAAGAACTGGTAGAGGTAGCGGAGCGCGAGGCCGAGGCCGATGCTCACGATCATCGCCGGGACGAGGCGCACGCCGCGCTTGCGCAGCGGCTTCCAGAGGGTCGCATCCTGGAGCCAGCCGAAGGCGGCGCCGAGGATCACGACGACGATGATGGCGACGAAGATGTTGAGCCCCATGACGACGGCGAAGAGCCAGGCCATGAGTCCGCCGAAGGTGACGAGCTCGCCGTGGGAGAAGTTGTTCAGCCCGGTGGTGCCGAAGATGAGGGTGATGCCGATCGCGCCGAGCGCGATGAGCAGGCCGAAGTTGAGGCCGGCGACGAGGCGCTCGATGAGCTGCGAGCCGAAGTTGCTGCTCTGCCTGGTGTCCTCTCCGAGTGCGAAGAGGCGCCCGACGTTGGTCGTCGACCACTCGTCCTCGGTGACCTCTGCGGTGGCGCCGTCCTCGTTCCGCAGGTCGATGCCGTCTGGCAGGGTCTCGGTGTCGAGCGTGACCGTGTAGTTGCCTGGGCCTGGGACGGGCACTCGCCAGCGGCCGTCTTCACCCGACTCCACTGTCTCGGAGTAGCCGTCGCCGTCGACGGTGAGCGAGACGCCCGCGACGGGTTCTCCCTCGTAGTTGAGGATGCCGCTGATCGAGTACGGTGACTCCTCGTCGACGGGGTCGGCCGCTGCGTTCGCGGGGCCGGCCATCGCGAAGACGCCGAGGAACGCGAAGAGCGACATCGCGAGCGCCGCGAGCATTCGGTGGGTTCGGGTGAGCCGGGAACGCCGGGCGGTCGCTGAGCGCGAACCGGCTGGCGTGAGCGGACTGGGGAGAAGGGGCACGGAGTACCTCCAGTGCGAGTCGGGCTGGGCACGACGACTGAACGAGATTCTGGAACTGCTATTTCTACAAGCGAGGATTCGCCACTCTGCGAATCTACGGATGGTTTGTATCGGCAATGTTTCTATGCCGCTACACACGATAGCCGTGCGGAAGGGGCTCCGCTCGCAGCCAGGAGCCTCAGCGCGCAATTTTGTTCTACGTCACCACAAATGTGGTGCCTCAGCGCGGCGCAGTGTGCCGCGACATCCAAGATCTCCGATTTGTGAAGATGTCTGTCGTCTCCGGCGTGTCACCGACCGGATGGTGCCCCCGCTGGGGCGCTGAGGCTCGCGGTCGTGTGCTCTGGGCAGTGGAGCGCGCGCTTGCCGCAGTCCTCGCAGGCGACGAAGCGCTCCCTGCAGGAGGGGTCGCTGCAGTTCTGGGTGCGGTGCGTCGGCGTCTCGCATTCGCGGCAGCGGCCGAGGATGTCGGTGTCGGGGCCGAATTCGAGGTGCTCGCGTGCGTCGAAGACCGCGAGGGAGCCTTTCCACAGCCCTTCGTTGCCGAACTGCTCCGCGTACCGGACGATGCCGCCGTCGAGCTGGTACACCTCGCTGAAGCCCCGCTTGAGCATGAGTGCGGAGAGGACCTCGCAGCGCACGCCTCCCGTGCAGTAGGTGACGACGGGCTTCGACTTGAGGTCGTCGTACTTGCCCGATTCGAGCTCGGCGATGAAGTCGCGGGTGGTTCCGGTCTCCGGAACGATGGCCCCCTCGAAGCGGCCGATCTGCGCCTCGATCGCGTTGCGGCCGTCGAAGAAGACGATCTCGTCGCGCGATTCGACGAGTGCGTGGAGCTCGTCGGGGGCGAGGTGGGTCCCGCCGCCCTTGACGCCGTGCTCGTCGACCTCGAGCTCGCCCGGTGCTCCGAAGCTAACGATCTCGTCGCGCACCTTCACGCTGAGGCGTGGGAAGTCGAGGCTCTGTCCCTGCTCGTCGAGTCCAGTGCCCTCCGACCACTTGTAGTCGGCGTCCTTGAAGGCCGCGTACTCCCGGGTGGTGCGCACGTAGCGCTTGAGCGCGTTCAGCTCGCCGCCGAGGGTGCCGTTGATGCCGTCCTTGGAGATCAGGATGCGCCCACGCAGCCCCAGGGACGCCGCGAGGTCGCGCTGCCAGAGGCGGATCGCCTCCGGGTCGGCGAGGGGCGCGAAGGCGTAGTAGAGCACGATCTTGGGGACAGCCATGAGGACGATTTTAGGTGAGGGCGCGTGCTGGCCAGGGGCAGGCATTCCGTCCATCATGCGAAGGGATCTCAAGTGCGGCCAACCGGCCAGCAGGCCCAACGACAGCCCTTGGTCTTGGATCGAAGAGGTATCTCACAGATCATCTGCTGGTCGGTGGAGTCGTGTCGTCAACTCGCGTACTTGTTCAGAAAAACCTTCTCGGTGCCGAAGAATCCGCAAATATTCCCAGTTTGTCTTGTGTGGGCCGGGTTTGCCTCTATTATCACGCAGGTGACTGAATCTCAATTGGAGCCCCCTTTTCCTAGTGAACGCTCCCAATGGCGTGCCTCATTGGTTCAACTCATAGCAGTCAGCCTGATTGCCCTTCTGTTCTACTCTCTACCGTTGGTCGTGCCGTTTCAGGCGGCCTTGTCGTCGACTTCATCCGTCGGTGATTGGGAGGCGCTCGGAACAGTTTTCACGACTATCGGAGCTTCGGTTCTCGATGGGGGTGTCGATGCCTTCAGTGTGGTGGTCACATTGCTCGCCGGTTTGTATGTCCTTGTGGCCGGCGGGCAACTATCCGGCTCGTTGGCGATCCCAAAAGTGCAGCGCATTCTCGCCACGGCGGCGATATCCCTTGTTGGATTCTTGTTTCCGGCGCTTCTTTTCAGTGGTATTGCGGTTTTGAACCAACCGGCCGAGCTCGGAAAGTTCATGCTTGTCGCCCCACTTGGGGCGGTGGTTGTAGTTTTGGCGACGCTCCTAGGCGAGTTCGTTGTCTACACCTCGCAAGAGCAGCTTCGCGCGAATATGGCGGCAGTTGCTAGGTCAGAGTCACTGATCGAAGGAATTGCTGCGAAACGTGAGGTGATGGTCGCCTCGGGAGTCGTTGCTTTGAGTTGGGAGCAGGCTATAGGGCAAGCGAACATATGGAGGCGTCGACTCAGGGTCGTTTTTGCTTCGTCACTCCTCGCAACGCTCGCGACTGCGGTTCTAACTGGCGTTTTGCTTGCTATCCAATATTTGAATTCACAGATCTACTTTCAGTTCTGGCTGAACTCGAATCTCGTGGTTCTTCTGGCGGGATTTATTCTATCCGTGGTAGTTGCAATGCTCTCCGGTGAGTCGGCGCGAGAGCGCTGGGTGAGTGATACGTCATTCTCGAAATACGTTACCCGTGTTGCTGTGGGTGCCGTGCTTTTCTTGATTCTGGCTTTTGGTTTTCTTCTCGGCATGTCGTTGGCTGAAAATCATGGATGGCTAGTCGGTTCGGTGTTCATTGTGACTGCCTGTGGACCGAGCCTTTTCATCTCGATCTCCACCCTGCTGCCAAAATCTCGCATCGGACTCGTCGGGATGCGACAAGCGGAACTTGATCTTGAGTCTCGGGTTAGCTCGGGTCGAGCGAAGATCGCGATACTTGAACGAGACCTCGAAGAGCGAGCGGCTAGTTCAAGCGATTTGCGCGAGAGTTTCCTGAGGCGAGTATTTCGCAGCTTCGGCTATCAGAAAGTGGATTCTAGGTCCAATGAGCGAAGATGAGCAGGGTCTTTGAGCGCTGATAGGTGAGGATCGCTCCCTCGCGAGTTTCGGAGTCGCGTTGATTCGAATTTCTCATAGGTCGCTATCGCACTGGCCGCGAGTCGCGGCGTGTGTCGGGAGGATCGAATGTCCGTGGGTCTGCGTACCCTTGCGGCATGCCAGATCGGGTCATGTCGCTCTATCGGCCGGCGGCGCCGGTCGATGTGCAGCAGACCCTGTCTCCCCTCATGCGGGGCAGGCGAGATCCGACGTGCTGGGTGCATCCCGTGTCGCGCGACGTCTGGCGCACGTCCCACTCGCTGGCGGGAGGCGCGACGACGGTGTTCCGCCAGGCGCGGGAGGGGGTGCGGATCGTGTCGTGGGGTGAAGCTGCTGAGATCGCGGTCGATGAGGCTCCCACGCTGCTGGGCTGCGACGACGACTGGAGCGAGCTCCGCCTCGACGCCCTGCCGGAGCTGGCGGATGTGCGGCGACGGAACGAGGGGATGCGGCTCCCGAAGTCGGGTGCGGTGTTCGAGGCGCTGAGTGCGGCGATCATCGAGCAGAAGATCACGGGCCTCGAGGCGCATCGCGCGTGGGACATCCTGCACCGCGACCACGCCGACGCGGCGCCAGGGCCGGCCGGTCTCGTGCCGCGGCACCTGCGCTTGCCGCTCACGCCGGAGCAGTGGCGGCGCATTCCGAGCTGGGATTGGCACCGGGCCGGCGTCGACTCCTCGCGATCCGGAACGGTCATCCGCTCGGCGACGGTCGCCTCGGCGCTGGAGCGCACGAGCAGCCTGCCGACGGGGTCGGAGGAGCCGCTTCGCCGTCTTCGCTCGATCGTGGGCGTCGGTGTGTGGACGGCCAACGAGACCGTGCAGCGCTCGCATGGCGACCCCGACGCTCCGAGCTTCAGTGATTACCACATCCCCAACATGGTCGGATGGGCGCTCGCGGGCTGCGACGTCGACGACGACGGCATGCGGGAGCTGCTCGAGCCGTGGCGCGGACATCGCGAGCGGGTCGTGCGGCTCATCAAGCTCGCGGGCAACCCGCGCCCGAAGCATGGCCCGCGTATGACCGTGCAAGACCACCGCTCCCACTGAGCTTCGCGCCCCGCGTCGACGCGCGCTGACCTCCTTCGAGGGTGCGTTCGCCCAAGGCTGACGGGGTTTTCAGCGAATTTTCTGGCACTCGAGGGGGTGGAGTGCTAATTTTCTGCTCAAGGAAGTTGACACCGGTCGACTCAAGTTCACCGCACCGTCTCGCGTAGACGAGCGTGCGTACAAGGAAGGGAAAACGACATGGCACGCGTCTTCGATCCGTTCCAGGAGATGGAACGACTTTTCCAGGGAGCACCGAACAGCCCGCGTTCGATGCCCATCGACCTCTACCGCGAGGCCGACCACTACATCCTCACCGCTGACCTGCCCGGCATCGACCCGAGCTCGATCGACGTCGACCTCGACGGCCAGCAGCTGACGATCCGGGCCGAGCGCAGCACGGTCAACGCCGAGGGGGCCAAGTGGCTCGTCCGTGAGCGCAACGGCGGCAGCTACCTCCGCCAGTTCACGCTCGGCCAGGGGCTCGACACCGAGCGCATCGCGGCGAGCTACGAGCATGGCGTGCTGACCGTGACCGTGCCGGTCAGCGAGCGCGCGAAGCCACGCAAGATCGAGGTCGAGAGCGGCACGAAGGTCGAGACCATCCAGGCCTAAGGGGCCCGGTGATCGCAGCTTCGTGAAGCGAACCCAGTAATGCAGAGAGGGGCAGCGCCGACTGGCGCTGCCCCTCTCTGTAACTCCGCGTTTCGGCACGTGCCCGCGACGCGCGCTTTCGCTGGTCAGGCGGCGTGGAGTCCCGTCCCTGCTTCTTCCGCGTCGCGGGCGAGCTTCGCGGCCGCCGCGTATCGGCTGCGGAGCGCCGCGTCAGGGGCAGGCTCGAGGCGAGCGATCGTCTCGACGGGCCAGTCCGGACGTGTCCCGGTCGCCACCCAGGCGGCCTGGCGGGCCGCGCCGTCGGCGACATACTCGCCGGGTGCTGGGATCTCGACGGGCACATCGAAGAGGGTCGGCGCGACGGCGCGCACGCCCTCGCTCAGCGCGGCGCCGCCGATGAGCATGACTCGCTTCGCCTCGACACCGAGCGCACGGTGGGCGTCGAGTGCCTGCGCGAGGCTGCCGAGCATGCCCTCGACTGCGGCCCTAGCGAGGTTCTCGCGGGTGAATGAGCCGCGGGTCATGCCGAGGAGCGATGCGGTCGCATCCGGCAGGTCGGGGGTGCGCTCCCCGTCGAGGTATGGCACGAACGCGAGACCACCGGAACCGACGGGGGCGGATGCGGCCAGCCGACCGAACTCCTCATGGTCGACGCCGAGCACCTCGGCGGTCGTGTCGATGACACGTGCTGCGTTGAGGGTCGCGGACAGGGGAAGGAATGCTCCCGTCGCGTCCGCGAACCCGGCGAGCCCGCCGCGGGGATCGACCACCGGTCGGTCGGCGACGGAGAACACGGTGCCTGAGGTGCCGATGGAGACGACGACGTCGCCCGCGCGCGCGTTGAGGCCGAGCGCCGCGCCGGCGTTGTCGCCGGCGCCCGCGGCGACGAGCGCGCCGGCCGGCGTCTTCCCCGCGACCTCGTCCGGTCCGAGCACACGAGGCAGGATGGCGTCGTGGCCGAGGGCCGCGATGAGCAGCTCGCGGTCGTAGTCGAGCGTGAAGGGCGACCAGTAGCCGGTCCCCGACGCGTCGGAGCGGTCGGTCGTGAGCTTCGTCAGGTCCGGGCCGAGGGGGCTCTCATCTGCGGGGCCGTAGCCGAGGAGACGCCACGTGAGCCAGTCATGGGGGAGGGCCACGGCTGCGACGCGCGCCGCGTTCTCGGGCTCCGCATCCCTCAGCCAGCGCAGCTTCGTGATGGTGAAGGAGGCAACGGGCACGAGTCCTGTGCGCTCGACGAGCGCAGCCTGGCCGAACTCGGCGATGAGGTCACGTGCTGCGCCTGCGCTGCGGGTGTCGTTCCAGAGGAGGGCGTCGCGGACGACGCGGCCTTCGGCGTCGAGGGCGACCATGCCGTGCTGCTGGCCGGCGACGGAGATCGCCGCCACGTCGTCGAGCCCGCCTGCGGCCTCGGTCGCGCCCTGGACGGCCGCCCACCAGTTCGCCGGGTCGATCTCCGTGCCGGGGAGGTGAGCTGCGCGCCCCTGGCGGACGAGCGCACCCGTCGCCGCATCGCGGATGACGAGCTTGCAGCTCTGCGTACTCGAGTCGAAGCCGGCGACGAGCATGGTGGTCTGCTTTCTGTAGGGCGAGTGCTGTGTTGAGGTTCAGGTAGTGATCGAGCATGCACGACAGAGCTGGGGCGGATGCACGCGCGTGGTGAGTGCATCCGCCGCAGCTCTGCGAGGGGGACGGGGGAGCCCGTCAGCTGTTGGGACGTGGACTAGCCGCGTGCGCCCATGAGGTGCTCGAGCGCGAGCTGCTGCAGGCGCACGAAGCCGAAGCCCTTGCCGTTGAAGTAGGCGTCGGCGTCGAAGTCCTCGAAGGCGGAGCGGTCAGCGAGGAAGTCGTCGTACGTCTCGCCCTCGCCGAGCGTGTTCGTGGAGAGCTCGTCGACGCGGGACGCCGCGAGAGCCTCCTGCACCTCGGGGTCGGCGCGGAAGGCAGCCGCGCGCTCCTTGAGGAGGAGGTAGGTGCGCATGTTCGCTGCCGCCGACTCCCAGACGCCCGTCTCGTCCTCGGTGCGCGAGGGCTTGTAGTCGAAGTGACGCGGGCCCGTGTAGGTCTGGCCGCCGTTGGGGCCGCCGTTCTCGAGCAGGTCGACGAGCGCAAACGCGTTCTGCAGGTCGCCGTGGCCGAACACGAGGTCCTGGTCGTACTTGATGCCGCGCTGGCCGTTGAGGTCGATGTGGAAGAGCTTGCCCTGGTAGAGCGCCTGCGCGATGCCTGCCGCGAAGTTGAGGCCGGCCATCTGCTCGTGCCCGACCTCGGGGTTCACACCGACGAGCTCAGGGCGCTCGAGGGTCTCGATGAAGGCGAGTGCGTGGCCGACCGTGGGGAGCAGGATGTCGCCGCGGGGCTCGTTCGGCTTCGGCTCGATCGCGAAGCGGATGTTGTAGCCCTTGTCGGTGACGTAGTCGCCGAGGAGGTTGACGGCCTCGCGGTAGCGCTCGAGGGCCTGGCGGATGTCCTTCGCGGAGTCGTACTCCGCACCCTCGCGGCCGCCCCACATGACAAACGTCTCGGCGCCGAGCGACGCGGCGAGGTCGAGGTTGCGGAGGACCTTGCGCAGCGCGAAGCGGCGCACGTCGCGGTCGTTGGAGGTGAAGCCGCCGTCCTTGAACACGGGAGCGGAGAAGAGGTTCGTCGTGACCATGGGAACCACGAGCCCGGTCGCATCCAGTGCGCCACGGAGTCGGGAGATCTGCGAGTCGCGGACCTCGTCGGTCGAGCCGAACGGGAAGAGGTCGTCGTCGTGGAAGGTGAGGCCGTAGGCGCCGGCTTCTGCGAGCTTCTCGACGACGTGCACGACGTCGAGGTCGGCGCGCGTCGGGCCGCCGAACGGGTCGGTCCCGTTGTAGCCGACGGTCCACAGACCGAATGAGAACTTGTCTGCGGGGGTGGGAGTCAGAGACATGGGAGTCCGTTCTAGGTATCGTCGTTGATAAGTTCCAGAGAGCAACATATAGCACTTCGTTGTGTCACTTCCACCACGAGTTCCGGATGGGACACGGTTCGGATGGTGCTTCGGGCCAGTTTTGTCACGAATCTGACACGGGGTTGCATAACCTGACCCAAGTGGGTATATGTTTGGCGCGACAACTTAGGGCAACACATTTCAGAGAGGAAATGACCGTCATGTCAGCAACGAAGAAGTTGCTCGGTCTCGCAGTCGTTGGAGGCCTCGCACTCGGTCTCACCGCATGCGACGCGCCAGCAGACCCAGCAGCAACCGGCGAAGCAGGAGCAGCAGTCGAGGTCGAGAGCGTCGGCATCTCGATGCCAACCCGCGAGCTCGAGCGTTGGATCAACGACGGAGCGCAGCTCCAGAGCAAGCTCGACGAGGCCGGCTTCACGACCGACCTGCAGTACGCCGAGAACGACCCGGACACGCAGATCTCGCAGATCCAGAACCAGATCGCATCCGGAGTCGACGTGCTCGTCGTCGCCGCCATCGACGGCTCGGTGCTCGCACCGGTGCTGCAGGATGCGGCTGACGAAGGCATCACGATCATCGCCTACGACCGCCTCATCAACGACACGGAGAACGTCGACTACTACGCGACGTTCGACAACTACGCGGTGGGCAAGCTCCAGGGCGAGTACATCGTCGACAGCCTGGACCTCGAGAACCAGCCTGGCCCGTTCTACCTCGAGCCCTTCGCCGGCAGCCCGGACGACAACAACGCCAAGTTCTTCTTCTCCGGAGCCTGGGACGTCCTCAAGCCGTACATCGACGAAGGCAAGCTCGTCGTCGCCTCCGGCAAGTCGCCGGCATCGAACGATGACTGGGCTTCAGTCGGCATCCAGGGCTGGGAGAGCGCTGGCGCTCAGGACGAGATGGAGAACCGTCTCGCCTCGAACTACAGCGACAAGAAGGTCGACGTCGTTCTCTCGCCGAACGACAGCCTCGCCCAGGGCATCGCGGAGGCGCTCGTCTCCTCCGGCTACACGCCCGGCTCCGAGTGGCCCATCCTTACGGGTCAGGACGCTGACAAGGCATCGGTCACGAACATCCTCGCCGACAAGCAGTCGATGACGGTCTGGAAGGACACCCGCCTCCTCGGCGACCAGGTCTTCGCCATGGTCGAGTCGCTCAAGGCAGGCACCGAGGTCGACGTCAACGACACCGAGAGCTACGACAACGGCGTCAAGGTCGTCCCCTCGTACCTCCTCGACCCCGAGGTCGTCACGAAGGACACCGTGCAGGAGAAGCTCATCGACAGTGGCTTCCTCAAGGCATCGGACGTCGGACTCTAACGAGTCACCGACACCACACACTGAACGCGCTCGGGCTGGCTGTGCCCCCACACCAGCCCGAGCGCGCTTCTGTTGCAGCTCGCGCCCCCGAGGCGCAGCAGTGCCGAGCGTTGATGCTCGGAAAGTGAGACGGAGCAATGGTGCAAGACGACACAATCCTGAAGATGTCGAACATCGTGAAGGAATTCAGCGGTGTGCGAGCCCTCGCGGGCGTCGACATCGAAGTCCGTCGCGGCGAGGTGCACGGCATCTGCGGCGAGAACGGCGCGGGCAAGTCGACGCTCATGAAGGTCCTGAGCGGCGTCTACCCCCACGGCACCTTCGAGGGGACCATCGAGTTCGATGGCCGCGAGGTGCGGTACAAGACCATCAACGACAGCGAGCACGACGGCATCGTCATCATCCACCAGGAGCTCGCACTCAGCCCTTACCTGTCGATCGCGGAGAACATCTTCCTCGGCAACGAGATCCAGCGCTTCGGCGTCATCGACTGGGATGAGACCAACCGCCGTGCGGCGGAGCTGCTCAAGCGGGTGGGCCTCAACGAGAACCCCGCCACCGTCATCCGCGAGATCGGCGTCGGCAAGCAGCAGCTCGTGGAGATCGCCAAGGCGCTCTCGAAAGACGTGAAGCTGCTCATCCTCGATGAGCCCACCGCGGCCCTCAACGACGAAGACTCCGCGCACCTGCTCGGCCTCATCGAGCAGCTGCGCGAGCAGGGCATCACGTCGATCATCATCTCCCACAAGCTCAAGGAGATCAGGCGCATCGCAGACCGCGTCACGATCATCCGCGACGGTGCAACGATCGACTCGATCGACATGACCGAACCGGATGCGACCGAGGGGCGGATCATCCGCGCCATGGTCGGCCGCGAGCTCAGCTCCATGTTCCCTCCCCGCGAGGCGGTCATCGGGGAGGAGAAGCTGCGCGTCGAGAACTGGACGGTGCACCACCCGGCCGACCCGAGCCGCAAGGTCGTCGACGACGTGTCGTTCCACGTGCGCGCCGGCGAGATCATCGGCTTCGCCGGCCTCATGGGAGCAGGCCGCACGGAACTCGCGATGAGCATCTTCGGACGCAGCTACGGCACGAACATCTCCGGTGAGGTGTACAAGTCGGGACAGCTGATCTCCACGAAGACGATCAACGAATCCATCAAGAACGGCCTGGCGTACACCACCGAGGACCGCAAGCACCTCGGCCTCAACCTCATCGGCGACATCCAGGCGAACATCTCCGCGGCAGCCGAAGGCAAGGTCTCCCGCTGGGGAGTCGTCGACGGCATCAAGGAGAACGGCGTCGCTGAGGGCTACCGCAAGTCCATGAACATCAAGACGGCGAGCGTCGCGACGCTCACGGGCAAGCTCTCCGGCGGCAACCAGCAGAAGGTCGTGCTCAGCAAATGGCTGCAGACCGACCCTGACGTGCTGTTCCTCGACGAGCCCACCCGCGGCATCGACGTCGGCGCGAAGTACGAGATCTACGGGCTCATCAACAAGCTCGTCGAGCAGGGCAGGGCGGTCGTCGTGATCTCCTCCGAGCTCCCCGAGCTGCTCGGTCTCGCCGACCGCATCTACACGATCTCCGAAGGCCGCCTCACGGGTGAGGTCTCCAAGGAGAACGCAACACAGGAACTGCTCATGCAGTACATGACCGCTGGAAAGGACGAGTCGTGACCACCACGAACACCGAGGCCGCGAAAGAAGCAGGCACCCGGAAAGTGAGGATGTCGGTCGACGTCCGCCAGTACGGGATCCTCGGCGCACTCGCCGTCATCATCATCCTGTTCCAGATCCTCACCGGCGGAAAGCTCCTGCTGCCCGCGAACATCAACAACCTCATCCAGCAGAACGCGTACGTGCTGATCCTCGCGGTCGGCATGATCATCGTCATCATCGCGGGTCACATCGACCTGTCGGTCGGCTCGGTCGTCGCCGTCGTTGGCGCCATCACGGCCATCGCCATCACCCAATGGGGACTGCCGTGGTTCGCGGCGGTGCTCATCGGCCTCGCGGCCGGGGCGGTGATCGGCATCTGGCAGGGATTCTGGATCGCCTACGTGGGCATACCGGCGTTCATCGTGACGCTGGCAGGCATGCTGCTGTTCCGAGGTCTCACGCTCGTACTCCTCACGGGTGGAACGATCAACGCGCTGCCAGACGAGTTCGTCGCCATCGGCAAGGGCTCGCTGCCGCAGTCGATGGGCACGATGCTCGGCGGGCACGACGTCGTCACGATGCTCATCGCGCTTGTCGTGGTCGCAGCCGTCATCGGAAGCCAGCTCCGCACCCGAACACGCCGCAAGAAGCTCGACCTTCCCGTCGAGCCCGGGGCTGCCCTCATCGCGAAGCTCGCGATCGTCGCCATCGCAGTCCTCGCGTTCGCGTGGCTGCTCTCGGCGCACAAGGGCCTGCCGATCATCCTCATCATCCTGGCCGTGCTGATCATGCTCTACACGTTCATCCTGCAGCGCACCGTCTTCGGCCGGAACGTATATGCCATGGGTGGCAACCTCTTCGCGGCAAAGATGAGCGGTGTGCGCACGGAGCGCGTCAACTTCCTCATCTTCGTCAACATGGGTGTGCTCGCGGCGCTCGCCGGCATCGTGACGACGGCTCGCGCAGGTGGCGCCGTCGCCTCAGCCGGCAACACCTACGAGCTCGACGCCATCGCGGCGGCGTTCATCGGCGGTGCGGCCGTGACCGGTGGAGTTGGTACGGTTATCGGCGCAGTCATCGGCGCGATGATCATGGGTGTCCTCAACATGGGACTCTCGATCCTCTCGGTCGACTCGGCCTGGCAGTCGGTCATCAAGGGCCTCGTGCTGCTGCTCGCCGTGGCGATCGACGTGCTCGGCAAGCGCCGAGGCGGACGCAGCTGATCTATTTCCGTCGCCCGCGCTGATCCCAGCGCGGGCGACGGAACGGCTCGGCCGAGCGCCAGCCTGCCCGGAACGAGAACCTGAACCAAACACGCAACGCCGTGATGAGCGAGAGAAGAGGACGGGCATGGCCACCGATCGTGTCGCCTCGTCGAACCTCTCCCTCATCCTCGAACGCCTCCACCGCGGCGGGCATGCGTCCCGAGCGGAGCTGACCCGCGAGACCGGCCTCAACCGCTCCACCATCGCGGCGCTAGTCTCCGAGCTCGCCGACCGCGGCATCGTCGAGGAGCACGAGCCCGTCGCCACGAATCTTGTCGGCAGGCCAAGCCCCATCGTCGGCGTCTGCGACAAGATCGTCGCCGTCGCGGTCGTGCCGGAGGTGGATGCCCTCAACGTGGGTGTCGTGAGCTTCCGCGGCGAGCTCCTGAAGCGCATCCGCTTCGAAACCGAGAAGCCGCCGACCGCGAGGGAAGCGGTCGCCATCGTGAAAGCCCTCGTCGAGGGCCTCAGCGAGAGCCTCGACACGCTCTACGAGTGCGTCGGCATCGGCGTCGCCGTGCCAGGACTCGTCCGGGCCTCCGACGGATTCGTGCGCTGGGTTCCCCACTTCGAGTGGCGAGACGTGCCGCTCGCCGAGCAGCTGCAGAAGGCCACGGGCCTGCCGGTGCTCGCCGCGAACGACGCCAACCTCGGCGCGGTCGCCGAGCACATCTTCGGCGCCGGTCGCGGCATCAGCAACATGCTCTACATGAACGGTGGCGCGAGCGGCATCGGCGGCGGCATCATCGCCGACGACCGACTCCTGCACGGTGTCGCCGGTTACGCGGGTGAGTTCGGACACAACCTCGTGGCGACTCCCGCGGCGCTCGGCAACTCGGGCGACGACGAGCTTGAGCGTGTCGTCAGCAGGCGTCGACTGCTCGCCGCCCTCGGCACGAAGAGCGCCAGCGACGACGAGCTGGAGCGGATGCTGCAGCAGAACATCGACCCAGCGGTGAAGCTCGAGACGCACCGCCAGCTCGGGGTGCTGAGCGTCGGCGTGCGCAACATGATCAACATCCTGAACCCCGAGCGGGTGGTGCTCGGCGGGTTCCTCGGCGTGCTGCTGGACCTCGAGCGCGATTTCTTCCTCGAGATCCTCGCCGAGCACACGCTCGCCCCGAACTACGGGGAGGTCGAGGTCGTGCGGGCCGGGCTCGGCAGCGACCTGCTGTTCATCGGCGCCGCCGAGCTGCAGTTCCAGGCGCTCATCGAACGCGCCCACCTGCGCCGCTAGCGTCCGCAGCCCGGTCCCTCCCGCGCGCCTCGCCGTAGCTCGCCCGCCTCGCCTCCCGTGCTTCGGGCTGGGTAAGTCACTTCGTTCGGGGAATCTTCCCGGTACGAAGTGACTTTTCCATCCCGAGACGGGATCTGGCGGGGGCAGCGAGGGGCGTACGGGGTTTGTGCGGGCATGCGCGAGCCGCTCCTGCCCCTCCAGGACTTCGGGCTGGGTAAGTCACTTCGTTCGGGGAATCTTCCCGGCTCGAAGTTACTTTTCCATCCCGAAACGGGATCTCGCGGGGCGAGCAAGCGGGCATGCGCGGAGCTACGGAGTGCCGGGCGCGCGCGGGGGACGCTTGTGGCGTCTACGCGGGGTTGCGGACCTCGGGGAACGCGATGACCTGACCCGAGTAGCAGAATCCGCCGCCGAAGCCGAGCAGCAGGGCGGGTCCACCGGGCTCCGCGACGCCAGCCTCGACCTGCTTGGCGAGCGCGATGGGGATGGAGGCGGCTGAAGTGTTTCCCGAGTAGACGACGTCGCGAGCGACCACGTCGTCGGCGAGGCCGAGCTGTTTGCCGAGGGCGTCGATGATGCGCAGGTTCGCCTGGTGCGGGACGAACGCGACGAGCTCGTCCGCTCGCACTCCGCCCTTCGCGAGCGCATCGATCGCGACGTGCTGCGCCTGCGTGATGGCCCAGCGGAAGACGCTGCGGCCCTCCTGCTCGAAGCGGCCGGACGGCTGCTGGATGCGCACGAGGTTGCCGAGCTCCGGCTGCGAACCCCATGCGACGGGGGCGACGCCGGGAGTCTCGCTGCGCTCGAGCACAACCGCGCCGGCACCGTCTGCCATGAGGATGGCGGTGGTGCGGTCGGTCCAGTCCATGAAGTCGCTCATGCGCTCTGCGCCGATGATGAGGGCGCGGCTCGCGGAGCCGGCGCTGATCGCCTGGTCGGCGACGGCGAGCGCCTGCGAGAAGCCGGCGCATGCCGCGTTGAGGTCGAAGGCGACGGGGTGCGTCGCGCCGATGCGGGTCGCGACCTGCGCGGCCGTCGACGGCGAACGGTCCATGGCCGTCATCGTCGCGACGATGACCATGTCGATGTCCGTGCCCTGAACGCCTGCGGAGAGGAGCGCCTTGACGCCGGCAGCTGCGGCCAGGTCGGTGACGCTCTGCCCGTCTGCGGCAAGTCGGCGCTCGCGGATGCCGACGCGTGACGTGATCCACTCGTCGCTCGTGTCGAGAGTCTGCGAGAGCTCATCGTTCGTCACGATGCGCTCCGGCGACTCGTAGCCGACTCCGACGATGCGCGAGTGCACTGGCTGAGGCTGGGGGAAGGAAAGCATGATCAACGCAGAATCCTACCCTCCGGTCAGTGCTGGTCTCTGTGGGGGTATTCGGAGCGTGCGCGCCGCCCGGATTGCCGCATCGACCGGGGTCGCCCGGGGTGCGCGTCAGCTTCGGGGGAGCGCGCCGATCTCGTCACCGGCTTCGTTGTAGATCACGAGCGAGTCGCCGTCGACCGAGGCCGACGTGGCGCCGACGAGCCAGGTGTCGACGCCCTCGCAGAACATCATCGTCGAGGCGAGGGCGCCGAACTCGACCTTCCCGTCGGTCTCGCTCCAGTCGCCCATGAGCCGGTTGCAGCCGTCGTTGCCCGTCACCCTGCCGTCGTCCGAGAGACGCAGGCCGGGTTCGCCCTGCCCGCTCGAGTCGGGGGTGCCCCAGGTGCCAACCGCCGACGCGGCTGTCTGCGCGCATCCGCTGAGGAACAGAAGGGTCGCTGCCGCGACTGCGATGCTGACGCCGATGTTCTTCACGAGGGCTCCGATGCTCGGGGGTGTCCACATCGTAGCGAGTCGAGCCGGAGCGACGGATACCCTGTTGCCATGCCCGAACTGACGCCAGAACAAGTCGAGACGCTGACGGAGCTCGCGATGGGCTGCGCTCGCCGCGGTGACAGCCAGACGCTGGTGGAGCTCATCGAGCAGGGCATGCCGGTCGACCTGCAGGACGCGGCCGGCAACACCGCGCTGATGCTCGCCGCGTACAGCGGCCACGCGGGGGCCGTCCAGGCGCTCATCCGTCACGGAGCCAATGTGGACCTGTGCAATGCGCGGAACCAGTCGCCCATCGCGGGGGCGCTCTTCAAGGGCGAGGATGAGATCGTACGGCTGCTCCGGGACGCGGGCGCGGACCTCGACGCGGGAACGCCGACGGCGCGCGCGACCGCTGACATGTTCGGCCAGACGCACCTGCTGAGCTGACCGTCCCGACTGAAAGTGGGATCCGGCAACGGGAGACCTGTGGCGCAGGAACCGAGCGCTTCGGAACCCGAGCTCGCCGAAGAGTTGCCCGAATGCCAGGCTGGGGGCATGGCCACCTCCATTTCGCAGGCGCTCACGCAACCGCACCTCGGCGTGTGGCGTCCTGAGACGGGGCGGCTCCAACGCTTCGAGAAGACGGTCACCCTCGGCGACGGGGATGCGCTGTGGGAGCGCGCCGCGGCAGACGTGCTCCTCTGGCGAGTCAAGACGCGCAGCGGGTTCGAGGTGCACCCGGACGGGGCCCGTGCAGTTGTGGGGGCGCGGCCGACGATCATCGCCGGGTGGGCTGGGGTGCGCATCCAGGAGCCCGTCGAGGTCGTGGCCGTCGTCGACGAGCCGACGAGGGTTGGGTTCGCCTACCGGACCCTCCCGGGGCATCCCGTGCAGGGCGAGGAGGCATTCATCGTCCGGCGAGTGGATGCTCGGGTCGAGTTCACGATCCGATCGCTGACCCGTCCTGCACCCTCGGGGCCTTGGCGCACGCTGTTCCCGCTCCTCCGGGTCGCGCAGATCGTGGCCAGGCGGAGGTACGAGCGCGCGCTTCGGTGAGGCGCGGAACAAGCGCCGGGTCCGTGGTGTTCGACTCAGTGTGACGACGACGATGCTGCAGGCGCCCCCGAGTGACGCGTTCGACCGCGCCCTCGCCTCCCTGGAGTGGACGCTCATCGGATCGCACCGCCATCGGCTCGCTGCTGGGGAGCCGATCGTGCGTCGCCATGCTGGTCCGGGGTTCGTGTTCGTCTTCCGCGGCGGCGTCCGACTCTCGACCTTGGGGGCACCGGTCGTGGACCTCGCGGCGGGTGATCTGGTCTTCTTCCCCAGGGAGCACGTGTCGTCGGTGCTCGCGAGCGTCGAAGCCGAGTTCATCGACGTCGGCTTCGAGGAGGCGCCACAGGCGCAGACCGCGGCCGAGGCGCTGCCGGCGTCTCTGATCGTGCGTGACTTCGCCGGGCAGGAGCCCTCGATGGTGGCGCTCATCGACGGCATGGCGTGCGCTTGGAGTCTCGAGGGCGCACGTACTCGGCCGGGCGACGCCGTGATCTGCAGCCGCATCGCGACGACCATCGTGTCGACGGCGCTCCGCGCCTGGAACGAGGCCGGATGCGCGCCGGCAGGCTGGCTGCGTGACGTCACCGAGCCGCAGCTCGCGGCTGCCCTCGAAGCCCTCCACCAGAAGCCGGGCGACCCGTGGACGCTCGACGAGCTCGCCCGCGTCGCGCGGATGTCGCGCTCGGTCTTCGCCGCGCGGTTCCAGGAGTCCGTCGGCGAGACGCCCATCGGATACCTGACGCGCGTGCGCATCGAGACGGCCAAGGGGCTGCTCCTGCGGAGCGAGCTGACGATCGGGGCTGTCGCGAGCGGACTCGGCTACGAGTCGCAGGCGGGCTTCAGTCGCGCGTTCCAACGGCACACGGGTTCCACGCCCGGACGCTGGCGCGCCGAGGCGCGATCACGGTCGGAGCGAGGAATGCGCGCCAGCTCCTGACGCGCATCCGCTCGACCTGGCCAGGCGAACCGCTCAGCTGGAGCGGCCGGGGAAGCGCGCGCTGCCGAAGATGAGACCGCCGACGATCGCCGATACGGATGCGACGACAAGTGCGGGCGTGACGCCGATCAGGTCGATGAGCAGGCCGCCGACACCGGCACCGAGGGTGATGGCGAGCTGGAAGCCGGCAACCGAGAGCCCGCCACCCGATTCCATGCGGTCGGGGACCAGGCGACCCATCCACGTTCCCAGCGTCGTGAGCCAGCCCCCGAACCCGATGCCCCACGTGGTGACGGCGACCGCGACGAGCCAGATCTGACCGGGTGCGAGCGCGACGATGCCGATCGAGACGCCGATGAGGAGGGGCACGGCGAATCGCAGCACGGCGAGGTGCCGGTCGACGAGCAGCCCCACGACGAAGTTGCCGATGACGCCGCCGATGCCGAAGGCGACGAGCAGGGCGGCGACGCCGACCCCGTCGAGTCCGGGCACTCGGTCGATGGCGAGGCGGATGTACGTGAAGGCCACGAAGTGGCCGAGGACGGTGAGGATGTGTCCGGTCAGTCCCACGCGGATGCCGGGGACGCGGAGCGTCTCCACGAGCGAGCGGAAGCCGCCGCTCGATGCGGTCGGGGGAACGTGCGGGAGGGCCAGTCGCAGCGCGATCGCGACGACGACGGTCACGACGGCGACGCTCGCGAAGATGAGGCGCCAGTCCATGATCGTGCCGAGGTAGCTGCCGAGCGGCACGCCGGCGACGGTCGCGACCGTGGTGCCCGTGTTGACGAGCATGATGGCCCTGCCCAGGTGCTTGGGCTGGGAGAGGCTCGCGGCGATGGCGATGGACATGGCCCAGAAGGCGCCGAGCGCCGCGCCGAGCAGGAGCCGGGCGATGAGCAGGAGCACGAACCCGGGCGCGACGGCGACGACCGCGCTCGAGAGCGCGGCGGCGCCGGCGAGCACCACGAGCAGGGTGCGACGGTCGAGGCGGGGCACGAGGATGCCGATCGTGGGGGCCGTGAGGAACCCGACGAACGCCGTCACGGTGACGGTCTGCCCGGCCTGCCCCTCCGTGATGCCGAGGGAGGCAGCCATGGACGGCAGGAGGCTCGGCGGGAGGAACTCGGCGACGACGAGGACGAAGCTCGTAGCCATCATGGCCGCGATGGCTGCCCACGCCGTCTTTGGGGGAGTCTGCGTCTGAGGAGTCTGCGTCGCAGCGACGGTGGGGATGGTTCCTGTGGTCATGTGCCAAGCATCCTCGAACTCGGGGTCGAGCGTGTGACCGTCCGTCCGATTCGTTGCACCGATCGTCCGCCGCCGTCAGAGTCGCCGCCCCGTCACACGGGTGGCACGGTCACCTTGAGTGCGCGCTTCCTGTTCCGTCCACCGCGCTCGAGGGGCAGCTCAGTCGTGCTGTCGTCGATCACCTGGGCGAGCGTCCAGTCCATCCGGAACAGCGCGATCAGCGCTTCTCCGGAGGGTGATCTGGGGTCGAAGGAGCTGGCCTGGTCCTGCAGCAGGGCGTTGACCGACTGGTGGTCGTCGGCGTCCCTGTCGATCGCGGGCTGGCCACGAGACTCGGCCAGCGCGCGGCGGGCGGCGGATGCGCGCGCGGCGACCCTCGAGATCGCGGCGGCCACCAGCAGGTCCGGCCGGTCGAGATCGCCGTCGAGCTGGACGAGACGAGCTGCGGATCTCGTCGCGATGTACATGAGGTGCACGGCGTTCCCTGTTCTCCTCGGGCCGGTGACGAGGAAGGCCGTGGACATGCCGGAGACGGCGGTGTCGACGTCGCCTTGCGCGAGCTCCAGCGTGCGAAGTCCCGTTCGGAGCGCGGTGGTCGTGCCGAGGTTCACCGGGGTCGCCAGCAGTCTGCCGAGGAGTGCATCCAAGGCGTCCAGGTAGGCGTTCACCTTGGCGTCCAGCGCCGGTTTCGAGCTGGACGAGAGGATGAGGTAGGCGCAGAGCACGCCGATGACGCCGCCCGCGATGGTCTCCTCGAGGCGAGTCTCGAGGACGTCGGCGCCGAGCTTCCCGAGTAGGCGGTACAGGGCGACGAGGATGGTCGTGGTGAAGAGCGCCGAGTAGAGGTAGTTGAGCGGTCCGAAGTAGAGCGCCCCGAAGACGCCGAGGACGCAGATCGCGCTCAGCACGTTCACGTTCCCCGAGGCGAGGGCCACCGCGGCGACGCCGACGATGATGCCGATGGCGGTGCCGAGGATCCGACGGAAGGCGCGCGTGAGGATCCCGCCTCTTGTGGTGGTTCCGGCGAAGATCAGGGAGGCGGTGATGACCGCCCAGTACCAATGCGAGGCGGAGATGGCCTCGCCGACGATGGATGCGATCGATGCGGCGGCCATGGCCTGCACCGTCATGCGCGTCCAGGGATCCTGCTTCGGGGCAAGCGAGACGTGCGGCTGTGCCGAGCCTGAGCCAGACCTCGGCCTCGGGTCTGGTCGCGTGCCGACGATGGTGAGCTCTCGCAGCCGGGCGTGCGCGTGAACGCAGCGCGCGATGAGGTAGCTCGCGAACGTCGCCCCGAGACGGGTGCCGCGTTGCGAGGGTCGATGCGCGATGATGTCCGTCGCCCACTCGGTAGCGGCGCTGATGTCACGCGCGGGAGCACGCTCGTCGAGCACCGTCCGGAGGTGCGCGAGATCCTGATGGAGCTGGGTGGGCAGATCGGCGGCGCTCGCGGTGAGGCGGGCCAGCAGGTAGCAGAGCTCTTGAATGTCGACGCGGGCGTCGAGGACCCGATCGCCGAGCGTCCTCGGGTCACCGTCCGCGTGCAGCTCGGCGTCCGAGCTCCGCTGCCACGCGTCGATGGATTCGCTGGTCGCGTCGATGCGCGCGAGCCTCAGGCGCAGGGCTCCGGGGCGACCGGGGCGCGAGGCGGCGTCGAGCGCCGACTCCGACGCGGCCCGCAGCTCTCTGAAGAGCAGCAGCAGCTGCCGCCTGGGTCTCTGCAGGAGGAGCGCCGCGCGCGCGCCGAGCTGTGTCGTGCAGGCGAGGAGGGCGATCAGGCACAGCGCCGGCAGCTGATCGTGCGTGGGCTTCAGGAGGAGCGCGAAGAAGCACCCCATGAAGGCGACGGTGCCGAGCGAGCCCGCTCTGGCGCCGTAGCGGCGCACCCAGACGGCGGCTCCGCTGACGAGGATGAAGGCGCCGATCGCGAGGATGCGGTTCGGGGCGAGGAGCGCTGCGAGGGCGATCACGGCCACCGAGACGGGAATGAGGAGCGTCGTCGTGACGAGGCGCTCTCGTGGCGAACGATCCTTGACCGAGGCACCGGCCATGATCGACAGGAAGATGCCGACGCTCAGGAGCGAGCGCTCGGCGTGGAGCTGTCCGATGAGCTGGTTGGTGAGGAGCGCGCTCGCGAGGACACCGAGCGAGACGGCGGTGGCCGTGGTGAGTCGTGCACGGGCAGGGTCGCGAGCTGCCAGGAGCAGGCGGAGGGTGTTGCGCATCAGCTCACCCGCTGCTGAACTCAGCGGTTGTCGTCGTCGACGGAGATGAGCTGCAGGGTGAGCGCCGTCTGGATCGCCTCCGCGCGGTTCGAGCAGGCGAGCTTCCGGTAGACGGATCTGAGCTGGGACTTGATGGTGTTCGGGGACACGTGCAGCTGCGCCGCGATCTCGGCGGTGGTCAGCTCTCTCCTGAGCGCGGTGAGCACGCGGAGCTCGCCGTTGGTCAGGGTGGGCCGCGTCTGCACCATGACGTGCGTGATGCCGGTCACGGAGACGTCGAACATCGGGTGCATGGAGGCGTCGAGCTCGCACCTCACGCTCGAGAGCACCTCTCGCGGGATCTGGCTCAGGATGCGCCGGGAGTTGCCCCGCTGCACGATGTGCGCGACGCGCTGAGCGGTCGCCGGATCGATCGAGTCGGCCCTGGCGATGGAGAGCCAGGCGGAGAGGATGATGCGCTCCGTGTGCTGGGCCGGTGCGAGCGTTCGCTGCTCGGACAGGCGCCGCAGGTGCGTCTCGGCGAAGTCGAGCTTGTCGTCGGCGATGGCGAGGCGGATGGCGGCGCTCGTCTCGAGGAACCCCTTCTGCTCGGTCCGGTAGGCGGCTGCTCTCGCCTGCGTCTTCGAGCCGAGTGCCCACAGCGCGTCGATGGTCGCGGCGTTCATGACGTCGATGGCGAGCGAGCCGTGCTGCTCCGTGTGTGCGTCGCGCGCGAGGTGCACGCACTCGAGTGCCTCGTCCGGTCGCTTGCGGGCGAGCAGGGAACGCGTTCGGGCGAGGAGCCCGTACGGCCAGGTCACCTGCAGGCTGCCGAACGAGTCGAGCTTCGCGAGCAGGGGGTCGATGTCGTCGATCATCCGCTCGACGCCGATGAGGGCAGCTGCCGTGTTCTCCGCGAAGCGCGTGGGCTCGATGTACGGCGCGCACGGCTCGGGCAGGAGCGGCAGTTCAGCGAGGACGCGCTCCGCTTCCTCGAGCGATCCCCGTTTCGCGTGGGCGAGCGCGACCCGTGAGAGGGCGAGCCGCCTGGCGTCCGGGCGGCCCGCGATCTGGCCGATCTCCGCTGAGGCGGCGAGCTCGGTCAGCGCGGGCCCCGTCTCTCCGGCGGCGAGCATCGTCGAGCCGATCTGCTGGTGGTAGAACCACAGCGGCCCGTCGGCCCGCTCGCGGAATCCTGTTCCCCGCGATCTGATGCGGTCGGCGAGGCGAGCAGCGTAGGCGAGTGCGGCGGTCACATCGCCGCTGTACCGGAAGGCGATCATCTGCGCGAGCGTGAGCATGTCGACCTCGTCGGTGGTCATGCTCTTGACGGTTTCCGGATTGAGGTGCGGTTTAAACGGGGTTCGTTTATGGGCGAGAACCGGATTCACCCGGTGAAGAATCCAAAGAACCGGGTAATTTTCGAGAAGTGACAGCGGGATCTTCTCTATAGCGTGGATGAGATCCAGGTAGTGCTTGTCGAACAGTGGCCAGATGTGCGCCATCGCGGCCTGTGCGATCTTGCGCGGATTTCCCGTCTCCACTGCGGCGTCGAGCTTCTGCTTGGAGTCTGCGGCAGTGGCTGCGGTCATGAATCGCCATTCTCTGGGGGAAGTGCGGGGCATTTTCGATGGTTCGGCGAGAAAGTGTTTATCTCATGGTAAAAACATGTTCATCGATCGACCGTCCGTCTTCTCAAGGGTCTCTTCGCCCCTCTCGGAGTGGGGAGAAGGGACGGGTGTGATGGCTGTAATTCCCGCAGAGTCGGCGTCAGCGGCGACTGTCGATACGGGTCGGTGGGTATCTTGTCCGAAGAAACCTATCCTGAAATGAACGCGTCACGCGACCCTCGAGCGTGTCGTGACGAGCGGTGTCGCGAACGCCTTTGGAGCGCGGGGTGAAACCCGGGGTGAAGCGTCGGGTTACACCCCAGGTTACGAACCGGGTGAAATTCTCTGGCAGTCGCGGTACATTTTTTCTCTCGGGTTACTGTGGCTTTCATGCCCCAGGATGCGGATAACCCTCCACGAATCATCATTCGAAATGCCAGGCTTTTCGATGGGATAAGTGAACGTGTTCGCGATCATGTGGACGTGCTTATCGAGGGGGCGCGAGTGCTCGCGATCTCGGAATCTCCTCTGGCGAGCAACTCCCCGGACGGCGCGCGTGAGATCGACGCCCACGGCAGATTCCTCATGCCCGGGCTCACCGACGCCCATGTCCACCTCATGGGCAACGCCAACAGCATGAACGACTTCCTGCAGGCGGCGACGGGCGAGCTGTACGGCAACACGATCGCGGAAGCCAAGAAGATGCTGCTCCGCGGTTTCACGAGCGTGCGCGACATGGGTGGCGACACCAGCCCGATCAAGACGCTCATCGACCGCGGCGTGCTCGAAGGGCCGCGCATCTTCCCCAGCCAGGCCATGATCTCCCAGACCTCAGGCCACGCCGACTTCTCGTTCGTCTACGAGGAGCCGAGCGAGTTCGGTGGCAGGCCCGCACGCACCGAGGACATCCACTTCACGAAGGTCGCGGACGGAGTCCCCCAGGTGCTGACCGCGGTGAGGGAGCAGCTGAAGACCGGCGCGAGCCAGATCAAGCTCACGCTCGGGGGCGGTGCTGCATCGCTCTACGACCCGCTCAGCACGCTGCAGTACACGCCGGAGGAGATCCGTGCAGCGGTCCAGGCTGCTGCCGACTACGGAACCTACGTCGCCGCGCACGTCTACACCTCCGCGGGAGTCGCCAGGGCGCTCGACTGCGGTGTGCGCTCGATCGAGCACGGCCACCTCATGGACGAGGCCACCGTCAAGCTCATCCGGGACGCGGGTGCCTGGCTCTCAGTGCAGCCCTTCGCGGAGGACGACCACCACTATCCCGACCGCGATCGCGCGCAGAAGAACGCCGAGATCTGCCGAGGCACAGCGCAGGTCTACGCCTGGGCCAAGCAGCATGGAGTGCAGACCGCCTGGGGCACCGACCTCCTGCTCGAGCCCGGAGCGGCCGCGAGGCAGAGCGTCATGGCAGCTCGACTCGGCGAGTTCTACAGCCCGACCGAGGCGCTCCTGATGCTGACCTCCGGGAACGCGAGCCTCTTCGAGATGGCCGGCGAGCGGAACTCGTATCGGGACGCGAAGCTCGGCGTCATCGCCGAGGGAGCCTGGGCCGATCTCATCCTGGTCGACGGCGACCCGCTCTCCGACCTCTCGCTCATCGCCGAGCCGGAGCTGAACTTCCCGCTCATCGTCAAGAACGGCCAGATCGTGAAGGACGAACTCTGATGCTGCATGTATCCGGACCATCGAACAGGAGTGCCTGACGTGAGCGATGTGACGCAGCTGTTCGGTGACCAACCGCTTCCCTTGACCCGCGCCGAAGGCGAGGCGGCGGTCGGCGACGTCATCCTGAACGCCGACGGCATCGAGGTGAAGGCGTCCTGGGGCCACATCTTCGGGCCGGTGAACCTCACGATCCGGTCCGGTGGAGTCACCGTGCTCGTCGGCGCGGGCGGCCGGGGCCGGACAGCGCTGCTGCTCACCCTGGCCGGGCGCATGAAGCCCTCGAAGGGGCAGCTCGAGTCGTTCGGGCGGCTCAACGACGCCCACCACCTCTTCAAGCAGGCTGCCCTCGCCAACATCGACGAGGTCGATGGCATCGGCCAGACCATCCGAGTCCACGACATCATCACCGAGCAGATCCGGTGGGGAGCCAGAGGGGCCCGCTGGGTGCGGCAGTCGAAGCAGGCGGACCTCGAGCGCATCTGCGCCCCGGTCTTCGGCGAGTACACCCTGCCGACCATGGACGCGATGGTCGAGGAGCTTCCGGAGCTGACCGGAGCGCTGCTGCGCATCGCCGTCGCGAACACCCGCAAGCCGCCGATCCTCGTCGTCGGGGGTATCGACAAGCTCGCGAGCATCGAGAGCTCCCACAAGCTGCTCGAGCGCCTCGTCGAGCTCGGCAGGGAGCAGACCGTCATCACCGCAGACGTCAACGGCGTCAGCCCAGATTCTGGAATCCGCGACCAGTTCCTCGTGGAGAACCTGACGAACAAGGAGTTCGCCGTGCTCGAGCGAGAGGCTGATGGGCGATGATCGCTGCGTTCTCACCAGGAAGCGACTTCAAGCGCTACTACCGTGGCCGCATGCCGCGGCTCGCGCTCGCGGTCGTCATCCTCATGCCGCTGCTCTACGGTGCGCTCTACCTGTGGGCGTTCTGGAACCCGTTCGGCAACGTCGACAAGATCCCGGTCGCGATCATCAACCTCGACCGGGGCGCCACGGTCGAGGGTGAGCCGCTCACCGCCGGCGACTCGGTCGTGCAGGGCCTCATCGACTCCAAGCAGCTGGACCTCACCGAGACGAGCGAGCAGGACGGCGTCGACGGCCTCGCCCACGGCAAGTACTACTTCACGATCACGGTGCCCGCCGACTTCAGCGAGGCCGTGGCGTCGGTGACCACCAACGAGTCACGCTCCGCGCAGCTCGAGTTCACCTACAACGACTCCAACAACTACCTCTCGACGGTCATCGGCCAGGACGCGGCCGAAGAGGTCATCGTCATGGTCAACCAGCAGGTCTCGGCGCAGATGTTCGACCAGGCGCTGGCAGCCGTCAGAGCCGAGATCCCGACGCTCAAGGAAGCCGTCAGCAGCGTCGACGAGCTCAACTCCGGCATGCAGACGGCGAATAGCGGTGCGAAGGAGATCGCGGACAACCTGGTGACGGCGAAGGACGGGTCGGCCACACTCGCCGGTGCTATCGACACGCTCGACGAGGCCGTGCAGGGCGCCGTGACCCGAGTCGACAACGCCATCGCCACCTCCGGCATCACCGGCGCTGAGCTACGAGACCTCTCGGCGGATGTCGTCACGAGCACGAACACCATCGCGACGGCACTCAACGAGGCGGCTGCCGCGCAAGCGCGAGCCGACACCGAGCTCGCGACCATAATGACCGAGCTCGCAGCAAGCGACGATCCGGTCGAGCAGGCGATCGCGGCCCGTCTCGAGAGCGTGCACACGCACATCCAGGACTCCAGGCTGACGGAGGAGTTCGTCACGGTCTTCGACACCCTGCACACCGACATGAACCTGCTCGCCGGCGAATTCAATGATCCAGACAGCCGCGTCAACGTCATCATGACGGCCATCGAGGACGGCGCCGTGCAGCGCGACCTCGCGACCGCCTCCTCAGACGCGGAGCAGCTGCGCTCCGGAGCTGATCAGCTGGACACCGGCCTCGGTGAGCTCTCCGCCGGCGCCGCACAGCTGTCGTCTGGCACCGACCAGCTCGCGGCTGGCACGATCGAGCTGGCCGATGCCGCCGATACTGCGCTCAACCTGTTTCCCGACTGGGACGAGGACCAGCAGTCCAACTTCGTGCAGGCGCTCGCCCAGCCGGTGGAGCTGAAGGAGACGATCAACAACGAGGCCAAGACCTTCGGCTACGGCTTCGCGCCGTTCTTCCTCGGCCTCGCGCTCTTCGTCGGCGGCATCATCGCGTGGATGCTCTTCACCCCGCTGCAGGCGCGTCCGCTCGCCCAGGGGCTCGGTTCCTTCCGCGTGATCCTCGCCTCGTACGTGCCGACCGTGTTCGTCGGGTTCCTGCAGGCGACCATCCTCTACCTGGTCATCTACTTCGGCATCGGGCTGCATCCCGAGCACACCTGGGGAACGTACGGGTTCCTCCTGCTGATGGTGATGATGTTCATGGCGATGATCCAGATGTTCAACGCGGTCTTCGGCCCGGCAGTCGGACGCGTGTTCACGCTCGCCTTCCTCATGATCCAGCTGACCTCCGCCGGCGGCATCTATCCCGTGCCGACGACCACCAACGTGTTCCAGTACATCAACGTCATCGACCCGATGACCTACACCAACAACGGACTGCGGCAGCTGATCCTCGGCGGCATCGACGACCGCCTGCTCACAGCGATCATCGTCATTCTCTCCATGACCGTCGCCTTCATCGCCATCTCGACCTGGGCCGCGAGAAGGAACCGGCAGTACAACATGGACCGCCTGTATCCGCCGGTGGAGGTCTGACCGTGTCAGCATCACCACGAACCCCCAGTACTTCCACGAAGTCACCGTCCGAACGAGAAGAGAGAGTTCCCATGGAGAAAAGCACCAGCAACGGCCACCACCGAAACATCAACCCGGATCTCGACGTGAACCCCGTCTTCGTTCGACCCGGCGAGGCGACGGTCTTCGACAAGTTCAAGCTGCCAGCAGACCAGAGCCTCCCGGAGACGGCCTACCAGATCGTGCACGACGAGGCCATGCTCGACGGCAACTCGCGCCTCAACCTCGCGACGTTCGTGTCGACGTGGATGGACGACGAGGCGAAGAAGCTCTACGCCGAGGCCGCGGACAAGAACATGATCGACAAGGACGAGTACCCGGGAACGGCGGCCATCGAAGACCGCTGCTGGCGGATGCTCGCCGACCTCTGGAACGTCCCGGACGTCGCTGACACCATCGGCACCTCCACGATCGGATCGTCGGAGGCCTGCATGCTCGGCGGCCTGGCACTCAAGCGGCTCTGGCAGGAGAAGCGGAAGGCGGAGGGGAAGTCGACCGAGAAGCCCAACCTCATCATGTCGGCCGCGGTGCAGGTCGTCTGGGAGAAGTTCTGCAACTACTGGGACATCGAGGCGCGGTACGTGCCCGTGTCGCCCGACCACCTGGTGCTCGACGGCCACGAGCTCGAGAAGTACGTGGACGAGAACACCATCGGCGTCGTCGCGATCCTCGGACAGACCTTCACCGGTCTCTACGACGACGTCGTGGCGATCGCCGCGAAACTCGACGAGATCCAGGCCGCGACCGGCAACGACGTGAAGATCCACGTCGACGGCGCATCCGGCGCGATGGTGGCACCGTTCTGCCAGCCGGACCTCGGCTGGGACTTCGGGATCGACCGGGTGAACTCGATCAGCACGTCCGGCCACAAGTACGGGCTCGTGTACCCCGGCGTCGGCTGGGTGGTGTGGCGCAACACGGCGGTGCTCCCCGAGAGCATGATCTTCCACGTCAGCTACCTCGGCGGCGACATGCCGACCCTCGCCTTGAACTTCTCCCGCCCGGGCGCTCAGGTCCTGCTGCAGTACTACCAGTTCCTCCGCCTCGGTCGCGAGGGCTACCGGCTCGTCCAGCAGAACTCGATCGACGTCGCCACCTACCTCTCCTCGGAGATCGAGAAGATGGGGCCGTTCGAGCTCGTGAGCCGCGGGGACACGATCCCCGTCTTCGCCTGGGTGCTGAAAGACGGCCACACCGGCAACTGGAGTCTCTACGACCTCGCCGACCGACTCCGCATGAAGGGCTGGCTCGTGCCCGCGTACCCCATGGCCGACAACATGGGCGACGTCATCCTCCAGCGCATCGTCGTCAAGGTCGGCCTCAGCCGCGACCTCGCGTCGTCGCTCCTCGCGGACATCCGCGGTGACGTGGAGTACCTCGACTCCCTCGAGACGCCGCTGCCGCGCGAAGCTGGCCGCGGCGTGCACTTCCACCACTGAGATCAGCGGCCGCGCGGGGGAGCCGAGCTGCTCTCCCGCCGGCCCTCGCCCACGAGCAGGAGACGGAACCCACGGACATGACGAGCGCAGCCACCTCCCCTCGCGAGCACACGGGACCCCTCGGCGCCACTGGGAAGCTCCTCGTGCCGACCGTCGTCAAGCAGTGCTGGCTCTTCATGGTGGGCTCCGCGCTCTTCGCGCTGGGCTCCGCGCCGGTGCTCAGCGAGCAGATGGGCTCGCAGCTCTCGAACCTGTTCTTCTTCGTCGGGGCCTGGTTCTTCACCTCAGCCGGCCTCATCCAGCTCTTCCTCAGCGGCGCGGTGGCGGTTCCCGTCTCCTACGCCCCCGGTCGAATGGTGAGAGCCGAGTGGCTGACGGCGTCCACCCAGTCGTTCGGGACGCTGCTCTTCAACGTCAGCACGACAGCGGCGCTGCACGCCAAGTCGCTGACCAGCCAGGAGAAGCTCGTGTGGAATCCGGACGCGGGCGGGTCGGTCGCGTTCCTCGTGAGCGGATGCGTCGCCTTCATAGCGTTCGCGCACACGAACCAGACGTGGAGCGTGCGTTCGAGCGCGTCCTGGTCCGTGGTCATCAACTTCGTCGGCTGTGTGGCCTTCGGCGCCTCCGCGGTCGGTGCCTACATCCTTCCTGGCGGGGCGACGATCAACGCCTCGCTGGCGACGTGGGGCACGTTCATCGGCGCGGTCTGCTTCTTCCTCGCGTCCCTCGTCGTCCTGCCAGGGGCGACGAAGGCCGGTGCGACTCCGGCTCGCGACGGCTCCAGTGTCGGACGGAGCGCCTAGGCCATGCTCATCGGCATCGCGCTCGCCCTGGCCGCCGCGGCCTTCATGGCCGTTGGCAACCTGCTCCAGTCGCGCGGCGTCCACCTCGCGGAGACGAGGTCGAGCAGCCGCAAGGATGCGGCCGTCCACGTGCTGCGGAATCGGATCTGGCTCTTCGGGAGCGTCGCGCTGGTCGTCGCGATGCTCGTGCAGGTCGGCAGCCTGGCGTTCGCGCCGCTGATCGTCGTGCAGCCGATCGGCGTGGCGGCTCTCGTGTTCTCCGTCGTCCTGACGAGCATCTTCCGCAAGACGCGGCCGTCGAGAGCCATCATCCGGTCGATCCTGCTGTGCGTCGTCGGCGTCGGCGGATTCGTCGTGGTCGCCGCGATCGTGAGCACGCAGCAGCCGATCGAAGACGCGCAGCTGGTCGCCGTACTCGTGACGCTCGGCGGCGTGCTCGTCGCGACCGGCATCGTCGAAGTGCTGGGGAAGGGCCGTCCGACGCCGCCGCTGCTGTGGGTGCTGTTGGGCGGGGTCTACTCCGCGTTCGTCGCGACGCTCGGGAAGACGGTCATCCTCCGGGTGCAGGCCATCCTGAAGGCCCATGAGATGCCGTTCAACTCGACGGACATCCTCACCATCGCCAGCATCCTCGGCATCGGGATCGCCGGGGCACTGTCCGTGATCTTCGTCCAGCGCGCGCACCTGGACAACCCACCGGAGGTCGTCGTCGCGGGGCTCACGGTCATCGACCCCACGATCGCGGTTGTCCTCGGCATCGTCATCCTGCGCGAGGCGACGAATGCCCCGCTCTGGGCGGTCGTCGCATTCCTTGCGGCAGGTGCCGTCGCTATCACCGGAGTGATTCAGCTGGCGCGGGCCGAGAAGTCTCCCGTCGACGAGGTCTCGAATTCCTCATCCGCGGGTGAGAGGAAGGGTTAGTGGGCGGGTGAAATAACGAGCATCTCTTATCGGTGCAAAAGGGTCAAATATATACTTCGATAACGTCGGACAAATCATGATGGCATTTTATCCTGGCCATTTACGCGAGCCGGCGGGAAATGAGTCGACTATGCATTACAGCAGTGGAAACTACGAAGCATTCGCACGCCCGCGCAAGCCGCAGGGCGTCGACGACAAGAGCGCCTGGCTCGTCGGCGCAGGGCTCGGGAGCCTCGCTGCGGCGATCTTCCTCATCCGCGACGGGCAGATGAGCGGCGACCGCATCACCATCCTGGAAGAGCTCAACATCGCCGGCGGCGCACTCGATGGCATCAAGTACCCCGAGAAGGGATTCGTCATCCGCGGTGGCCGCGAGCTCGAGGACCACATGGAGTGCCTCTGGGACCTCCTGCGCACCGTGCCATCGCTCGAGATCGAGGACGCCAGCGTGCTCGACGAGTTCTACTGGCTCAACATCGACGACCCGAACTCGACGAAGAGGCGGGTCACGGAGAAGCAGGGCCAGGACGCCGGAACGAACTTCAAGTTCGGCCTGTCCGAGAAGGCGCAGAAGGAGATCGTCGGTGTCTTCCTCGCTACGCGTGCGCAGATGGAGGACAAGCGGATCGACGAGGTGTTCAGCGCCGAATTCCTCGACAGCAACTTCTGGCTCTACTGGCGCACGATGTTCGCCTTCGAAGAGTGGCACTCGGCCCTCGAGATGAAGCTCTACCTCCACCGCTTCGTGCACCAGCTCGGTGGGTTCCCCGACATGTCGGCCCTGAAGTTCACCAAGTACAACCAGTACGAGTCGTTTGTGCTGCCCATGCAGAAGTGGCTGCTCGAGCGCGGCGTGACCTTCCAGTACGGCACCAAGGTCACCGACGTGCAGTTCGACCTGGCGGGCGACAGGAAGCAGGCGACGCGAATCGACTGGGTCCGCGACGGCGAGGAAGGCGGCGTCGACCTCAGCGAGAACGACCTGGCCTACATCACCATCGGATCGCTGACGGAGAACTCCGACCAGGGCGACCACGCCACGGCGGCCCGACTCAACACGGGCCCGGCTCCGGCCTGGGACCTCTGGCGCAAAATCGCCGCACGCGACGAGGCGTTCGGCCGCCCCGAGGTGTTCTGCGGAGACATCCAGAAGTCGAAGTGGGAATCGGCGACGGCGACGACGCTCGACGCTCGCGTGCCCGAGTACATCGAGCGCATCGCGGAGCGCGACCCGTTCTCGGGCAAGGTCGTGACCGGCGGCATCGTCACGGCACGCGACTCGCCGTGGCTCATGAGCTGGACCGTCAACCGCCAGCCCCACTTCAAGGCGCAGAAGCCGACCGAGATCGTCGTCTGGATCTACGGCCTCTTCGTCGACACTCCCGGGGCCTTCGTCAAGAAGAGCATGCAGGACTGCACGGGGGAGGAGATCACCCAGGAGTGGCTCTTCCACCTGGGGGTCCCCGTCGACGAGATCCCCGAACTCGCCGCCACCGGCGTCAAGACGGTTCCCGTGATGATGCCGTACGTCACCTCCTTCTTCATGCCGAGGAAGGCCGGCGACCGCCCGGCCGTCGTCCCGAAGGGCAGCGTGAACTTCGCCTTCATCGGCCAGTTCGCCGAGACGACGCGAGACTGCATCTTCACGACGGAGTACTCCGTGCGCACTGCCATGGAGGCGACCTACGAGCTCCTCGGCGTCGAACGCGGTGTTCCGGAGGTCTTCAACTCGACGTACGACCTCAGGTTCCTGCTGCACTCGACGAACGTCCTGCGCGACGGCGAACAGCTCGACATCCCAGGGCCGAGCTTCGCGAAGCGACACCTCGTGAATCGCTTCGATCAGACCGAGCTCGGCCAGCTGCTGACCGACTTCAACCTGATCCCCGCCACGCAGAACGCTCGAGTCCACGACCGCAGCGACGACGCGATCGCCTGACCCGCACGCGCACCCGCCGCCGTCGCATCCGCGGCGGCGTGCACAGCAGTTCCCTTACGAAAGGACGTGTCAACGAACATGTGCACTCGAATTGTGTGGCCCGACGCCAACGGGTCCGTCATTGTCGGCCGGAACATGGATTTCCACATGGATCTCCTCACGAACCTCTGGAAGTACCCACGCGGCATCGAGCGGGCAGACGGAGTCGAGGGAAACCTCACCTGGACGGCCAAGTACGGCAGCATCGTGGCGACGGCCTTCGACCTCATCGCCACCGACGGGATGAACGAGGAGGGCTTCGCAGGGCACATCCTGTGGCTCGCCGAGTCGGAGTACGGAAAGCCGAACGACAAGACGACTCAGCTGAGCCAGTCGGTCTGGCTGCAGTACTACCTCGACAACTTCGCGACGGTCGAGGAGGCCGTCGCGTGGACCAAGAAGTCGCAGGTGCAGATCTCGCAGCTCTTCGACCCGACGGGCCACCTCGTCCCGACCCTGCACCTCGCGATCAACGACGCCACGGGTGACTCGGCCATCATCGAGTACACGAGCGGCAAGCCGACGGTGTATCACAGCCGTGACTACAAGGTCATGACGAACTCCCCGACCTACGACAAGCAGCTCGAGCTCGCGAAGAAGATCGAGGGGCTCGGCGGCGACCAGCCGCTGCCGGGGTCGACGCTCGCGAGCGACCGCTTCGCTCGCGCATCCTTCTACGTCGAGCACCAGGTGCAGCCCAAGACGCAGCTGGATGCGATCGCCGCGATGTTCAGCATGATCCGGAACGCGGCGCAGCCGTTCCGGACCCCGGAGCCCGGCAAGCCGGACGCATCGCAGACGATCTGGCAGGTGGTGCTCGACCTCACGAACAAGCGCTACGTGTTCGAGTCGACGACCCGTCCCAACATCGTCTGGGTGGACTTCGACGAGGTGAGCTTCGCCGAGGGATCCAAGGTGCTCAAGCTCGACCTCGTCGGCCAGCTGGCGCTCGAGGGCGGACTCGCCGGCAACGTGAGCCACAAGTTCACCGACGTCGGGGCGGAGGCGACGCAAGCGCTCGCGACCGGCGTCAAGGCGCTGGAGTTCGTGGCGAACAAGAAGGATGACTTCCTCGCCGTGAAGACGCTCGTGCAGGACCTCGTCGGCAAGAAGGGATAGTCCGCGCGCGGCAGCGGGCGCCCCGCCTCGGGGCGCCCGCTGTCGTCGTATCAGGAGCCGGCCGGGGTGCTCGGCCGGAGACGCCACGGTTCCAGGAGCCGGAGATAGGGAGAGCATCGTGCGGCATGGTCCTGATGTCAGTGGCGGTGCGGTCAGCGCGGCCCTCTCGGTCAAACAGCTGCTGGTGGCGGTCGCCCTGGTCTCCGCCGCGGCGCTCATCCTCGGGGCCAGCCAGCTCCTCATCGGCCCGAACACGGCGGCGTCCGGCTACCTGACGATCCTCTTCCTGCTCTCGATCATCCGCGCGGGGAGTTGGCGGGCCCGGCTCTTCTCCGTGGGTTGGTCGCTTGCCATCGCGGCCCTCGGCTTCGCGGTCGGGGGCCTCGGGCTCTGGGTCACGCTCGCCGCAGTCGTCTTCGTCTGCCTCGTGCAGGCCTTCGTGACGGTCGGTGAGACGGCCTTCCTCACGCGGTCCCCCGTGAACCTGCTGGCGTTCGCCGCGCTCTCGCAGACGGGTGCCGAACTCTGGCAGGCGATGCTGGGGTCCGCGATCGGTGCGGGTGTCGTCGTCGGCTTCGCCGCGCTCGTGAAGGCGAGGGCGCATGCTCACGACCCGGGCACGCCGCTCGTCGACCGGATCGCCTATGGCGCGGTCACCGCGGGCGGATCCTTCCTCATCGTCTTCGCCTCGGAGCTACTGGAGTTCCCCTACCGCGACTGGACGCTGCTCTCGTTCAGCGTGATCCTCGCCGTGGGAGCGGACCAGCGCTTGCGACGCGGCTACCTCAGGGTGCTCGGATCGGTCGCCGGGGTCCTTCTCGCCATGCTCGCGTCGATGCTGCCGGAGCCGATTCCGCTCATCCTGGCCGGCCTCTTCCTCGTGCTGTGCGTCGCCTACGTCAACGCCGGAGAGTACGCGCTGTTCGTGCTCTTCCTGACGCCAGCCATCCTCCTCACAGCCGCCTCAGAGCTCTCCACCTTCGCCCTCGGGGTCTACCGACTCGAAGCGGTGCTCTTCGCGACGCTCGTCGCGGTCCTCGGGGGGCTCGTCATGAACTTCCTCACCCGGCGCTCCGGTGGCGGTGAGGTCGTCGAAGCCGTCTGAGACTGAGCTGTTCGGCTAGCTCCGCGCCTTCTTGGGGATGACGACCTCGCGCACGAGCAGCACGATGCCGGCGGCGAGCGGGATCGCGACGAGGGCGCCCACGAGACCGAGCAGCGTTCCACCAGCGAGGGCGGCGATCAGGACGAGGGAGCCGGGGATCTGCACGGCCTTCGACATGACGCGTGGCGTGAGGATGTACGCCTCGACCTGCATGTAGACGAGCATCGCGACGAGGACGATGAGCGCCGCGATGGGGGAGGCGAACAACGCGATCACGGTCATGAAGATCGTGGTGATGATGGTTCCGATGAGCGGGATGAGCGTGATGAAGAAGCAGATGACCGCGATGATGAACGGGTAGGGCGCGCCGACGATCCAGAGCAGGAGCCCGCTGAACACCGCGTTGATGAAGGCGAGCACCACCATCCCGTTGAGGTACGAGCCGACCGATGCCATGATCCGCTCCGCGTACTCCTCGAAGCGGGGGCGAACCGAGGCGTTGATGAGCGAGTAGCCCGCCTGCTTGATGCTGCCGAGGGTCGCGATGAAGTTCAGGGTCAGGATGAAGACGAACAGCCCGGTGCTGACGCCGTTGACGATCGTCGTTCCCACCTTCAGGGCGCCGCCGCCGACGGTCGCCCAGGTGTTCGGGTCGGTCGCGGTCTTCTGCGCCCAGTCGAGGGCGTTGGTGGCGGCACCGTTCGTGGCCTTGTTGACCGTGTCGAACCAGCCCTCGTTGTTGATCCTGGTGATCTCTTGAGGAATGGTCGTCGCGAGGGAGGTGATCTGGTTGACCAGAATCGGCACGACGATCCAGATGAGCCCGGCGACGATGAGGATGAAGACGACGATCACGGCGATGATCGCCATTCCTCGCTTGAGCCCAAGACGCTGAAGGAGGCGAATCAGCGGGTCGAGTCCGAGGGTGATGAAGAATGCGATGAAGACGGAGAGGACTACCGATTGCAGTTGAATGACGGTGGTTGCGAGAAGCGCAGCCAGGAGAAGTCCGATTGCCACGGAAAAGGCCCACATGACGGGATTGCGACGAAAGAGATCAGTCGCTGTGCTGCGAATATCGGGCATCAAAAAGCCTTCTTCTGAGGGGATTTCCTCTAAGGCTAGAGCACGACCGGCTCCGCACGACTCGTCGTGATGAGCGGTGGGGCGAACTCGCGTGGTGCCGGCGCGAGCGGGAATGCTGCTATGTATGCATAGCCTGGTAATTCGGGCAGAAACGTTGCCCAATGGCCTGACTGTGCATACATTGAGGGGTGTCGAAACGAGGGGACTCCATGCTCGCCAGTGACCGGGTCTACGCGGTGCTCCGTGAGGAGATCCTCGCGGGCGCGCTCCCGCCCGGGACGGTCCTCACCGAGGTCGAGCAGGCCAGCCGCCTCGAGGTATCTCGCACGCCAGTCCGCGGTGCATTCACGAGACTCCTCGCCGACGGGCTCGTGCGCAGCCAGTCACCGCGAGTGCTGCTCGTCTCCGAGATCAGCGCAGAACGCGTCGTCCAGCTCTACGAGCTGCGGGAGGCGCTCGAGACACAGGCCGCCGCCCTCGCCGCGATGCGCCGAGACGAGCGGCCGTTCGAGGCCATCCGCATCCGCCTGCTGCACGCACCCGAGCTCCTCGAGCTCGGGGAAGCCGGCATCGCCGACTACTTCGAGCTCGTCGACGCCCTCGACCGCGCGATCGACGAGGCTGCGGCAAGCGACTACCTCAGCGTCGCGCTCGAATCGTGCCGCCTCCACTCCTCGCGAGTGCGCAGGCTCGCGAGCCACAACCCCGAACGCCTGCGGGAAGCCGCGAGCGAGCACCTCAGCGTCGTCGACGCAATCCTCGCCCGTGACCCTCGCCTCGCCTCGCACGCGACCCACGTCCACCTGCACCGCAGCCTCACGACCGCGCTCTCCTCCCTGCAGTCGAGCGCTCCACGACCAACTCCTCCAGAAGGGATCCTCCACACGTGAATCTCCACGACGTCCGAGTCCACCGCAGCGACGAGAACCTCGAGCGCCGCGACCAGCTGGCGTGGAAGATCGCCGAGGTCGCCGCCGATCCCGTCCCCGTCCAGGCCGAGGTGACCGACATGGTCATCAACCGCGTCATCGACAACGCCGCAGTCGCGGCCGCCTCGCTCACCAGGGCCCCCATCGTCGCGGCCCGCGACCAGGCACTCGCGCACGGCGTCTCGCGTCACGGTGCCGGCTCGACGCTCTTCGGCCTCGAAGACGCACAGCGAACCTCACCGGAGTGGGCGGCCTGGGCGAACGGCGTCGCGGTGCGTGAGCTCGACTACCACGACACGTTCCTCGCCGCCGAGTACTCGCACCCCGGCGACAACATCCCGCCGATCCTGGCGGTCGCCCAGCACCTCGCGGGCCAGCGAGCCATCTCCGGCGAGCAGCTCGTCCGAGGCATCGCGACCGGTTACGAGATCCAGATCGACCTCGCCAAGGGCATCTGCCTGCACAAGCACAAGATCGACCACGTCGCCCACCTCGGCCCGTCAGCGGCGGCCGGCATCGGGACGCTCCTCGGGCTCGACGCGGAGACCATCTTCCAGGCTGTCGGGCAGGCGCTGCACACGACCACGGCCACACGGCAGTCGCGCAAGGGCGAGATCTCGACCTGGAAGGCGCACGCGCCGGCCTTCGCGGGGAAGATGGCTGTGGAGGCCGTCGACCGTGCCATGCGCGGCCAGACGAGCCCCACCCCCATCTACGAGGGCGAGGACGGCGTCATCGCCTGGCTCCTTGGGGGTGTGGACGCGCGCTACCAGGTGCCCCTCCCCGCCGCAGGGGAGTCGAAGCTCGCGATCCTCGACAGTTACACGAAGGAGCACTCCGCCGAGTACCAGGCGCAGGCCTGGATCGACCTCGCGCGCAAGCTGCACAACGAGCACCCCCAGCTCGCGACTGCGCCCGACCGCATCGAGCGCATCCTCATCCGCTCCTCCCACCACACGCACTTCGTGATCGGCTCCGGCGCGAACGACCCGCAGAAGTACGACCCGACCGCCAGCCGCGAGACCCTCGACCACTCGATCCCCTACATCTTCACCGTCGCGCTGCAGGACGGCGCCTGGCACCACGTGGGCTCCTACGCGCCGGAGCGCGCCGCCAGGCCCGACACCGTCGAGCTGTGGAAGCGCGTCGTGACGGAGGAGGACCCGGAGTGGACCCGCCGCTACCACTCGCTCGACATCGCCGAGAAGGCGTTCGGCGGGAGCGTCGAGATCCTGCTCGCCGACGGAACCGTCATCCGTGACGAGATCGCCGTCGCCGACGCGCATCCGCTCGGCGCGCGGCCGTTCGCGAGGGACGAGTACATCAACAAGTTCCGCACCCTCGCCGCAGAGGTCGTCGAGGACCACGAGATCGAGCGCTTCCTCGACACCGTGCAACGGCTCCCCGAGCTCGCCCCCGGTGAGCTTGGCCAGCTCGGCTTCGTCGCGTCGCCCGGCGTCATCGAGTTCAACGAAGGCGGAGGGATCTTCTGATGCTGTACGCCAAGACCACCCCCGCAGAGAAGCGCGCGGCGTTCCGCGCGAGTCTCGCGAGCGGGGAGCTGCTGCGCTTCCCTGGCGCCTTCAACCCGCTCTCGGCTCGCCTCATCGAGCAGAAGGGCTTCGAAGGCGTCTACATCTCCGGGGCAGTGCTCTCCGCAGACCTCGGCCTGCCCGACATCGGGCTCACGACGCTCAGCGAGGTCGCGGGGCGTGGCAGGCAGATCGCCCGCATGACGGAGCTGCCGGCCATCATCGACGCCGACACGGGCTTCGGGGAGCCCATGAACGTCGCCCGCACCGTGCAGGAGCTCGAAGACGCCGGCCTCGCGGGCATGCACATCGAAGACCAGATCAACCCGAAGCGCTGCGGGCACCTCGACGGCAAGCAGGTCGTCGACGAGGAGACGGCGCTCAAGCGCATCAGGGCGGCCGTGGATGCGCGACGTGACCCAAACTTCCTCGTTATGGCCCGCACCGACATCCGCGCGGTCGACGGGCTCGACGCATCCATCGACCGCGCCAGGAAGCTCGTCGACGCGGGCGCCGACGCCATCTTCCCTGAGGCGATGGCATCGCTCGAGGAGTTCGCGGCCATGCGCGCGGCCGTCGACGTGCCGCTGCTCGCCAACATGACCGAGTTCGGCAAGAGCGAGCTCTTCACGGTGCAGCAGCTCGCCGACGTCGGCATGAACCTCGTCATCTGGCCCGTCTCGACCCTCCGCATCTCGATGGGCGCGACGGCCGGGGCGCTCGACGAGCTCATCAGCCACGGAACGCTCACGGGAAAGCTCGACGAGATGCAGCACCGCGCGGAGCTGTACGAGCTTGTCGACTACGAGGGGTATAACCACTTCGACAGCGGAGTGTTCAATTTCACCGTCAAGCGCTGACGACAGCAGCGTTCGCCACACAAGGAAGGGCAGGTCAACGATGACTGAGCAGGAGATCTACAAGGGACTCGCAGGGGTGCCCGTCGACTACAGCGCCATCTCGAAGGTCAACCCGGAGACCAACTCCCTGCTCTACCGCGGCTACCCGGTGCAGGAGCTCGCGGCGCAGAAGAGCTTCGAGGAGGTCGCTCTGCTGCTGTGGGGAGGCGAGCTGCCGAGCGACGCGGAACTCGCCGAGTTCGTGGCGCAGGAGCGCTCGGGCCGTGCGCTCGCCGACAACGTGCGCTCGATCATCGATGTCCTGCCTGTCACGGCGCATCCCATGGACGTCGTGCGGACGGCCGTGAGCGTCATCGGCGCCAACGACCCAGACGCGGACGACCCGTCGCCCGAGGCGGAGCTCGCGAAGGCGAAGGCCCTCTTCGCGGCGCTCCCCGCGATCGTGGCCTACGACCAGCGCCGCAGGCACGGCCTGGAGCTCGTCGAGCCTCGCGACGACCTCGACTACTCGCAGAACTTCCTCTGGATGACGTTCGGGGAAGAGGCCGCCCCCGAGGTCGTAGATGCCTTCCGTGTCTCGATGGTGCTGTACGCCGAGCACTCCTTCAACGCCTCCACCTTCACGGCACGCGTCATCACGTCGACCACGGCAGACCTCTACTCGGCGGTCGTCGGTGCTATCGGCGCGCTCAAGGGCGCCCTGCACGGCGGCGCGAACGAAGCGGTCATGCACACGTTCGCGGAGATCGGCGATGCGGCCAACGTCGAAGCCTGGCTCGACGACGCCCTCGCGAACAAGAAGAAGATCATGGGATTCGGGCACCGCGTGTACAAGAACGGCGACTCACGCGTTCCCACCATGCACGCGGCCCTCGAGCGCCTCGCTGAGCACTACGATCGGCGTGACCTGCTCGAGCTCTCCGAGGCGCTCGAGCAGAGCTTCGGCGAGCGGAAGGGCATCAAGCCGAACCTCGACTATCCGGCGGGTCCCGTCTACCACCTCATGGGCTTCGACACCCCAACGTTCACGCCCCTGTTCGCCGCGGCGCGCATCACGGGATGGACGGCTCACATCATGGAGCAGGCCGGAGCCAACTCCCTCATCCGCCCGCTTGCCGTGTACAACGGCGTCGACGAGCGCCACCTCGAGGGCTGAAGCGGGCCAGCCGCCGGCCACCCCGAGTCTCGCGGGTTGCGACTGTGGGGAGGCTCAGGGCCGGGCTCAGCGAGGGCGGATGCTCGCCGATGTCGCCTGGAGCTTCGTCGCCTCGAGGCGATACAGTCCCCACGTGCCGCTGCGCTCGTAGGTGAGATACCCGCCATCGACGAGGATCCGCAGGTGGTGCGAGGCGGTCGACTGCGCGCATCCGAGCGCCGAGACGAGTTCCGTCACGGTCGTGGGCCGGTCTGGATTCGCGGCGACAAGAGACAGGATGCGCAGTCGGGTCGGGTCGGCGAGCACCTGGAGTCCGTGTGCGAGCGCGTTGGCGGTCGCCGCATCAAGCGGTGCTGCGGACGCAGCACCGGCCCACGCGAAATCAGGCGCCGAAGTCACGCCCGCGACCACCCGTCTGGCCGACGCGGAGCTTCGTGCAGAGGTGCTGCAGGGTGCGGAGCTCGTCGGCGTCGAGCGAGCTGGTCATCCGCTCCTGGATATTGCGCATGTGCGTGCGAGCCGCACGCGTGAACTCGGCGCGGCCTTCCGGTGTGACCTCGATGAGCGTCGATCGCAGGTCGAGCCTGTCGTCGATCTTCACGAGGAACCCGCGTTGCACCAGTCGATCGACGAGCCTCGACACCGAGGACTGCGTGATCAGCACGTTGCGATTCAGGTCGCGGAGGCGGATGCGTCCCTGTGGTTCCCGAACGACGTTGAAGAGCACGTCGTACTCGTTCATCGACAAGGAATTGCTCGAGAACTCGCCGCGGAGTTCTCGCATTATCGAGACCTGGGCGCGGAAGAGAGACTCCCAAGCCTCCACTGGGTTGCTCGTCGTCGGCATCGGGCCTCCAGCTTCGTCGTCTCGTCAGGTTCCGTTGCAGTGTACTGGCCAGTACATCAGGCGACGGAATCCGGCGCGACCACGCGGCGAGCGAGGCCGCATCCACTCACCGCAATCCGGCGCAGAGGCCTTGATCCGGGGGGATGCTCCCAGACCGATCAGAGGCGGTCGGGCGACTGCGCGTTCGGGTAGAGCACCTCGACGTCGGCGTGACGATCGAAGCGGTAGCCCGTGCCGCGGACCGTGCGGACGATGTCTCCGTAAGCGCCCAGCTTGGAGCGGAGGCGGCGGACGTGCACGTCGATGGTGCGTTCGTTCGGGCGCTCCTCGTCGCTGTCGCGCCACAGGATGTCGATGATCTCGGTGCGGTCGACGGTGCGTCCCTCGCGCAGCACCAGCGCCTGGAGGAGCTCGAACTCCTTGTACGTGAGGCCCGCGTTCTCGCCGGAGACGCTCACGCGCTTCCGAGTCGTGTCGATCGTGACCCCCTCGGCGGAGTCAGGCAGGTGGTCCTCCTCGACCCCGCGGGCGGCGAGCGCCTGGGGGTCCTGCAGTGCGAGGCGGACGACGTCGACATCGCGACCGCCGGCGCCCTTCGGAGCAAGGGCGACGGCTGCGTGCGTCTCGGCGTGCGGGGCGACCTCGGCGGTGACGCGCTTGAGCGCTTCGACGAGCTCGGTGAGCGTGGTCCCGTCGAGGGTGGCCTTCGCTTCATCGAGGCCGACGTAGAGGACGAAGCCGCGCGCTTCAGGCGCGGCGGGGACCGCCTGGACATAGGCGGGGCGAGGGGTTTCTGGGATCTGGGTCACGGCATTCAGGGTGCGAGGGCGGCGGAAGTCGGTGGCAAGCGACATGGGAGGAAGTCCTTCGAGGTGATGATGCTCATGGCACCCACCTGCTGGCGGGTGCTGCCCGCGACGGTTCGCGGACGGTGCCGAGGGGCTGGAGCCTCGGCGGGATGCAGTCGGGTGCAGAGTGCAGCGCGACCGCGCTGGCCCAAGGGGCGCAGGGTTCCTTCTTCATGGGCAGGCCATCATGAGAGAAGGGGACGGAAAATGCGGCGACTCGACGGAGGTTGAGTTCCGGAGTCAGCGGCACATTCGACAGCACATCACGCTGCTGGGCATCATCATGCCAGCGGTTCCCGTCGCCGAAATGGCGGTCAGGGTGCGCGAGAGGTTCGTCATGCCGCCAGTATCTTTCCTCGTGACGGCACATGTCAACAGATGACGCGAAGTTTATTCCGCGACGCCGTAGAGGCGATCGCCGGCATCGCCGAGGCCGGGCACGATGAAGCCGTCCTCGTTGAGTCCCTCGTCGAGGGCTCCGACGACCACCGTGACGTTCTTGTCGGCGAACGCTTCCCGCATCTTCTCGATGCCTTCCGGGGATGCGACGATGCAGATGGCGGTGACATCGACTGCCCCTGCGTCGAACAGGAAGTCGATCGCGGCGACAAGTGAACCTCCTGTCGCCAGCATCGGGTCGAGGGCGAAGCACTGGCGGTTCGCGAGGTTCTCGGGGAGGCGCTTGGCGTAGGTCTCCGGCTGCAGCGTCTCCTCGTTGCGGCGCATGCCGAGGAAGCCGACCTCGACGTTGGGGACGAGCTTCAGGAACCCGTCGAGCATGCCGAGGCCAGCGCGGATGATCGGGACGACCAGGGGCACGGGGTCGGTCATGCGCAGGCCAGTGGTCTTCGCGACCGGGGTCTGCAGCTCGTACGACTCGGTGCGGACGTCTCGGGTCGCCTCGTAGCTGAGGAGGGTCACCAGCTCTTCGACCAGCGAGCGGAACTGCTGCGACGAGGTCTTCTCGTCCCGCAGCACCGAGAGCTTGTGGGTGATGAGCGGGTGGTCAGCTACGTGCAGGCGCATGAAATACAGAGTAACGATGCTGGAGGCGTCCCGGTGACATCCGGTCGATGAGGTCGGGGCCGTGATGGGAAGATGGGCGGCGTGCCACTCCACGTCGACGAGCGCCTGCATGAGCTCATGGGAATCGCCCTCGGTGAGGCCGAGCTGGCGCTCGCGAGCGCTGACGTCCCCATCGGTGCGGTTGTGACCGACGCTGCGGGCGAGGTCATCGCCACGGCGCACAACGAGCGGGAGTTGACCGGGGACCCGACGGGGCACGCGGAGGTGCTCGCGCTCAGGCGTGCGGCCGAGCGCCTCGGTGGCTGGCGACTCGACGGATGCACGCTCGTCGTCACGCTCGAACCCTGCGCCATGTGTGCGGGGGCGATCCTCTCCTCGAGAGTCGGCACGCTCGTCTACGGCGCCTGGGACGACAAGGCCGGCGCCGTCGGCTCGCGCTACGACCTCGTGCGCGACCGGAGGCTCCCCGAGCGTGCTGTGGTCATCGCCGGGGTGCGCGAAGCGGAATGCGCGGCACTCGTGCGCGGCTTCTTCCGCGACTGAGCGCCGCGGTGCCCGCGCGGGTCAGTCGACGGAGCGGATGACGATCGACTCGGTGCTCACGTGCACGTTGTGTCGCTCGGTCACGTCGGGCTCGACGAAGATCGACTCCGCATGCGGGGCGGCCTCGCGCACGAGCGCGCGGAGCTGAGCGAGGACCGGAGGCAGATCGAGCACCTGCGGGAGGTTCAGCACCGAGACGCGGACTCCCACGAGCGTCACCCGGTCATCGACTTCCACGCTGCGCACCTGGAGCACCTCGCCCACGTGCACGTTTTCGAGCAGCAGTTCGCGAATGTGTGCGGCGAGTTCCTGATTCGGCACGAGTTCCCCTTCGACGGTGACGAGTAACGGCCAGCATACCGAGGCCACCTTGGCGCCTCTCAGAGCAGGTGCTGCATCGCGGCGTCCTTCATGGTGCATCCGTACAGTCGCGACGCCGGGGCGGCTTCGACCTGGCCCGTGTCTGCGGCGGCGCGCGAGGGTGCACGGCGGGCGAATGTCGGTGGTGCGTCCGTACAATCCCGGTATGACGGCACTCACCTATGCGTTCCTCGGCGGCGGCAACATGAACGGCGCGATCCTGCGCGGGCTGCTGGATGCGCCCCTCGGCGAAGGGGCGCGGGTCCACGTCACGACGAGGTCAGCGGCCTCCGCGGCGGCAGGCGAGAGCGACGGCCGGGTCACGACGACGGCCCTCGAGTCCGATGCGCGTGCGAACCTCGCCGCTGTCGAAGAGGCTGACGTCGTCGTCCTTGGCGTCAAGCCCTACCTGATCGGTGAGCTGCTCGACGAGATCGCGCCGGCGCTCAAGCCGGACGCGGTTGTCATCTCCGTGGCGGCAGGCGTGCGTCTCGAGAGCCTCGCGGCACGTCTTCCCGACGGGGCGCAGATCGTGCGCTCGATGCCGAACACGCCCGCGAGCATCGGCCTCGGCGTCACGGGGCTCGCCGCGAACGACTCGACAGGCGAGGCTGCGCTCGCAGTCGCCGTCGCGCTCTTCGAGAGTGTCGGCAGGGTGGCCACCATCGACGAGGACCGCATCGATGCGCTCGCCGCGGTCTCCGGTTCGGGACCAGCCCACGTGTTCCTCCTCATCGAGCAGTACCTCGAGGCGACCAGGCGGCTCGGCTTCGACGAGGAGCTCGCGAGGCAGCTGGTCGTCGGGACGTTCGAGGGCGCTGTCGGCATGGTGGTCCGCGATCCCGCGACCGAGCCGTCCGAGCTGCGTCGTCGGGTGACGAGCCCCAAGGGAACAACTGAGCGCTCCGTCGCGGAGCTGCAGGATGCCGACCTCGCCGGCCTCTTCGAGCGTGCGTTCGACGCCAATCGGCGTCGATCCGCTGAGCTGGCCGCAGAGAACTCCTGAGTCCACACTCGCGCTCGCCCGCACGGCGACGGGCGACGAGGCGATCACTGCGTAGGCTTGGGCACTTGAACCAGGAGCGGGAGGGGCGGCCATGAGCGGTCGACGGCACGTCTTCACAGAAGACCTCTACCTCGTGCTCGGCGTCTCCAGAACGGCGTCCCTCGAAGAGGTCCGTCGTGTCGGGCGTGCCAGGCAGCGAGAGTCCCACCCCGACCTCGGCGGCAGCTCCGACGACTTCGTCAGGGTGCGACTCGCGGTCGAGGTGCTGACCGACGAGACGACGCGGCGAGAACACGACGCGTGGCTCGCGGGCGGTGGCTCGCGTCGTGTCCGCACCCAGCAGCGCACGCAGTGGGCGCCGACGAGCAGGCGCTCAGCCGGTGGCGGCGGTCGATTCCGCACACCCCCTCGCGCCAGCGCGAAGCGCGACTCGGCCGCCTCCGCTCCTCGTCGCAGCGCCCACGCCGAGCCGGCGACGCGGGACGCACCGCCGCCGTCGCGCATCCCCGCGCAGATCTTCGATGTGCGGCGCATGGCGTGGTTCCGCACGCGCTGGCCGGAGCAGCCCGCCTACTGGCCGCCCGCCGTCGCCGCGAAGCGTCCGTACACGCGCCGTGAGCTGATGGCGGTTTCGGTGCATGCGGCCATCGTCGTCATCGGTGCGCTCCTGCTCCTCGTCGACGCGTCGTTCGTGCGCCTCACGGTTCCCACGTTCGGGCCGGGGGAGGAGCCGACCATGTGGCCCGCGGTGCTCGCCTACGTGGCGGTCAGCGCGGCTTGGCTGACCCTGCGGCTGCGTGTCCGGGCACAGCGCTGGGCTCTTGTGCTGTGGCTCGTGTCGCTCGTGGTGGCCGTCGTCGCGGGAGTGCTGTCGGCGACGCTCGGTGTCATGTCCCTGTTCGCGACGACTGCTGGCATGCAGAACCCGGCGTTCGCGAGCCTGCTCGCGCAGGCGGCCATCTACCTTGCGGCCGCGGTGTCCGGCTACTTCGCCTGGTCCGGCCTCACGCAGCGCCGCGTCGCGGTGACCCGCGAACGACTCCTCGTCCAGCTCGCCAACGAGTCCGCGCCCCCGGCGGGAGATGGCAGGCGAGTCTGGGGTGAACCAGGCCAGACGGCCATGGACGCCGGCGGAACCGCGGGCGGGACGAACCCGATGCGGGCGTTCCTCGCGCAGCGATCGGTCGGCGAACCCCTCGCCCAGCTGCTCCGCATCCCAGGTGTGCGCATCGTGCATGGCCTCCGGGTTCCGGGCCAGGGCACCGGATCGATCGCGCACGCGGTCATCAGCGGCCGCCGGGTGGCGCTCATCAACGACGAGCTCTGGGCGCCGGGCACCTACGGCATCTCGGCAGATGGCGAGCTCACGCACAATGGCGTCGCCTTCTCCTCGCCCGCGGCGGAGTTCCCGCACGCCGTCGAGCGATTCCACGAGCTGTTCGGCGAGATGTCGGCCGTGCGCGGGTGGATGACGGTCGTCGCGGAACGCGAGGGGACGCTCGAGGTCGACAACGCGCTCACCTGGCAGCGGGTCAGGCTCGCCACCACGGAATCGCTGCTGCGCGAGGTCGGCGACTGGCTCGCCGGCGACGGCAATCGCGTCGACCGGCTGCTCCTGCGCGACCTCGTCGCCCACAAGCGCTGACGCTGCCGCACCCCGGGCGCCTCCCTCGCGCAGCGGAGGGACCGGATGAGGAATCATTCGTGCGGCTGATCCCCGGGCATCCGCTGCTCGATACCGTCGAAGCATGAGCAACCACGGCATGACTCCGACCCCGACCGGCAGTGCACCGCTCACCGAGCAACCCGCAACCGGCAACAGCAGACTCACGTACGACCACGCGCTGAGCCCGATCGGGCGCGGCAAGGGATGGTGGAGGGGGCTCCTCTTCATCGCGTTCCTCGTCGTCGGCTTCTTCATCAGCTCCATGACCATCGGCGGTCTCGGAATCCTGATCTCGACACTGACCGGGGAGATCGGCCAGCAGCAGCTCATGGACGCCGTCGAGAGCGGCATCGTCCCCATGACGCCCGCGATCTTCGTGACGAACAACCTGGCGCTCGCGGCGCTCCTCCCGCTGGCGTACCTCGGCCAGCGGATGCTCTTCGGCGTCCGGCCGGGCACGATCTCGTCGGTCACGGGCCGCTTCCGGTGGGCGTGGTTCCGCAAGCTCGCTCTGGTCATCGTCCCGGTCTTCGCGGTCTACTCGGCTGGGCTGTTCCTGCTCGAGCCAGCCGAGGTCAACATCGACGGCACGGCGATGCTCATGCTCGTGTTCGTGCTGCTGACGACGCCCTTCCAGGCAGCGTCGGAGGAGTACGTGGCGCGCGGCGGCTTCCAGCGCGCGGCCGGCTCCTGGTTCGCTTCACCGCAGCTGTCCTTCATCATCGGGACCGCGGTCTCCGCGACGCTGTTCTGCCTCGCGCACGGTGCCGGCGACTGGTGGCTCATCGGGTACTACTTCTTCTTCGGCGTCATCATGTCGGTCACCGTCAAGTACACGGGTGGGCTCGAGAGCGCGGTGCTCATCCACGCGGCCAACAACGTCATGCTGTTCATCCCTTCCGTGCTCACCGGTCAGCTCAGCGAGGGCATCGACCGCTCGGAGGGTGCGGGCGGCCCGATCATGCTCCTCCCTGCCGCGTTCCTCGCGATCGTCGCGGCGTTTGTCATCTGGCGTGCCAGGAAGGAAGGCATCGAGACGACGACGGCGCCGCTCGTGACCGCCAAGCAGCGCAAGGAGGAAGCGGCGCGCGCCGCCTACGAGCTGTACGCGCAGCAGCAGGCGCAGCTCGCCCAGCAGGCCGCGCAGCAGCCGATGCAGACCTACGGCGAGTTGCCCGGTCAGAGTTACGGGCAGACCTACGGCCGGGCCCCGGTGCAGCAGGACAGCCAGGTCCACGGTCAGGTCCCGAACCAGCAGCATGGCCAGGTGCCGGCGCAGCAGTACGGTCAGGCTCACGGTCAGGCACCGGCGCAGCAGTACGGTCAGGCTCACGGTCAGGCACCGGCGCAGCAGTACGGTCAGGCTCCGGCGCAGCACGACGGCCAGGCGCCGAACCTCGGTCAGCAGCAGCAGTCGGACTCGACGCCGCCAGCCGACACGAACCGGGGCCGCGAGTAGCGCCCGCCGCTCGGCTCGGACGCTCGGGCACGACGAAGCCCCTCGAGATGGACCCAGTGTCCATCCGAGGGGCTTCGTCGCAGCAGCGTCCAGGAGCCGCCGCAGGATCGATCAGCGTGCGTCGAATGCCGCTTTCGCCTCGACCGCGAGACTCGGTTCGCGGAAGACGGCGAGTGCAGTCGCAGCGAGCATGGCCGCGCCGTCGGCGATCGTGACCGAGGCATTCGGGCCATCCGCTGCCTCAGCGAACTCCCTCGTGTGCGTGACCCCGTCGGGAATGAGCTGGATCATCGGGTGGATGGAGGGCACGACATGGCTGACGTTGCCCATGTCGGTGGAGCCCGTTATGGGCTCTTCCGTCACCATGCGGCCGAGCCGCTCGTAGGCAGTGCCTGCGATGTCGGCGAGCACCGGGTTCGAGATGAGTGAGTAGTAGGCGGGGGTGTTCTCCTCGATCAGCACCGTGCACCCGGTTGCGATCGCTGCCCCTTCGAAGCAGGCGCGAACCCTCGGCACGATGTTCTCCAGCAGATGGTCCCGGTCATTGGCGCGCACGAAGATGCGCAGCGCCGAGCGCTCGGGGATGATGTTCGGCGCCTGGCCGCCATCGGTGACGATGGCGTGCACACGTGCATCGTCGGTCAGCTGCTGTCGGAGCAGCCCGATCGCGGTCAGCGACAGCGTGGAGGCGTCGAGTGCGTTGATCCCCGTCTCGGGGCTCGCGGCAGCGTGGCTGGCGCGCCCGGTGAACGTGACGTCGAGGGCCACCCGCGACAGCGTCGACCCGCCGACAGTGTTCGTCGCTGCCGGGTGCACCATGATCGCGAGGTCGATGCCATCCAGCACACCGCCCTCGATCATCGGGACCTTTCCTGCGGCCCCCTCCTCGCCAGGGCTGCCGATCACGACGACATGGGCGGGAGTGCCAGGGGCGGCGGTCAGGGCGTCCTTCAGCAGGATGCCCGCACCGAGCCCGCTCGCCGCGATGATGTTGTGGCCACACGCATGCCCGATGCCCTCGAGGGCGTCGTATTCGCAGAACACGGCGATCGTCGGGGTGCCCTCACCCGCATCGGGCGTCGACCAACGGCCCACGAAGGCCGTGTCGAGGCCGGCGAAGCCTCGCTCGAGGGCGAAGCCCGCCGACTCGAGCTCGGACGTGAGCCTGGCTGCGGCGTGCACCTCGGTGAAGCGGATCTCGGGGTTCGCGTGCAGGTCGGCGGCGACGTCGACGAGCAGAGGCAGTCGCGCTGGCAGCTGTGCGCTCAGCTCGTCGACGATCGCGGGCACGTGGTCGGTGCTGATGTTCATGCTGGGTGTTCCTCCAGTGGGGTCGGGGTCATGGTCGAGTGGCCAGGCGTGCACATCAGCCGCCCATCATGAGGGAGTGGCCGGGGCCGACGGGAAGCTCGAAGATTCCCCAGACGAGCAGCTGCAGCAGCCAGACCCCCCAGATCGCGATCGTGAACGGCATGACGAGGCTGAACAGCGTGCCGAGTCCACCCTTCGGCGCCCACTTCTGCATGAGGCCCAGGACCACCGGCAGCAGCGGGTTCATCGGCACGAGCGGGTTCGAGGCGGAGTCGGTGATGCGGAACGCCGCCTGCACGTAGGCGGGGTCGACGCCGTTGAGCATGAACATGGGCACGAAGATCGGCGCGAGCAGGGTCCAGAGCGCCGAACCGCTGGTGAGCAGCAGCGCGGGGACGAACACGAAGATGCTGAAGATCATGAGGCCGCCGATGCCGCCGAGACCCGTCGCCTCCATCGCGTCAGCACCGCCCGTGGCGAGGAGCAGGCCGATCTGTGACCACGAGAACCAGGCGATGGCCTGCGCCGCCGTGAAGATGACGACGATGAACGGCACGAGCTCCTTGACCGCTTCCGTCATCATGCTGGGCACCTGTGCCCAGCTGGTGAGGGTTCCGGCAGAGATGCCGTACGTGACGCCACCGACGAGGAACATGAACAGGATGAAGATCGGGATGCTCGACATGAACGGCGAGCGCAGGATCGCGCCACCCTCACCCTGCAGGGCGGAACCTGGCAGCAGGAGGAGGACCACCAGGACCGCGAGGTAGGCGACGATCGCCACCGTGGCGATGAGGAGCGCGCGACGCTCCTTGCTGGTCGCCGGTCCTGCTTCGGAGTCGGGGGTGAGCGCGCTCGGAAGGAGCGTGTTCTTCGGGGGCACGAAGGTGCCGAGCTTCGGTTCGAGGAAGCGCTGGCAGACGAACGTGATCGTGATGGAGAGGATCACGGTCGAAGAGGCGAAGAAGTAGTAGTTCGCCAGCACCGACACCTCGGCACCCGGTTCGACGATCTGGGCGGCGCTCGTCGTGATGCCCGACATGAGCACGTCGGTGCCCGCAGGGACCACGTTGGCGCTGAACCCGGCGATGACAGCCGCGTATGACGTGATGAACCCGGCGAGCGGGTGCCGGCCCGCGGCGAGGAAGGCCGCTGCAGCGAGTGGGGGAAGGATGATGACGGCCGTGTCCGAGGCGAGGTTGCCCATGAGGCTCACGAAGACGACGACGTACGTGACGGCCCACTTGGGCGCGGACAGCACCGTGGCACGCATGAACGTGCTCAGGAGGCCAGTGCGCTCGGCGACGCCGATGCCCAGCATGACCGTGATGATGAGGCCGAACGGCGGGAACGTGATGAAGTTCTCGATCGCCGTCGAGACCGCGTAGACGAGGCCCTCCGCCGAGAGGATGCTTCGGATGGGAATGACCTCGCCGGTCGCCGGGTCGATCGTCGTCGCCCCGAGCCCCGCCGCGATGGCCGAGGCGACGGCGACGAGGCCGGCGAGGATGAGGAAGAGGAAGAACGGATGCGGGAGTCGGTTGCCGACGCGCTCAACGCCGCGCAGCATCCTTCCGCTGAGTCCTGGCGCCTCCGCGAGCGTGAGCTCCGTGGTGTCAGTCCGAGTCATGAGCACTCCGATGTTCGAGGGGACTTCGCTGTCCTGAGTGTTCTGATTGTGCTTTACGGCAGTGTTACGTTGGTCGCATCGGCCACCAAGTTGGTCCAAGATGTTCGATATGGATCTCAAACCGCGAGAACTGTCCCCGGTGTTGTCCGAATCGGACCTCGCGCTCATCGACGTCATGCAGGAGGACCCGCGCGCTCCATGGGCGCAGATCGGGCAGACGATCGGAGTCAGCGCCCCGACCGCCCGGCGCAGATGGGAACGTCTCCACGCCGAGGAGTCCGCCTGGGTCACCACGCACGTCGGCTGGAACTCCGGGGTCGTCACCGCCATCGTCGCGGTGCAATGTCGGCCAGGGTCGGTCGAGACCGTCATCAACGCCTTCGTCACCCACCCGAGGGTCGTGACCATCGCCGAGATCACCGGCGATCACGACCTCATGCTCACCGTTCTCGTCCCCGACGTGCACGAGCTGCGCCGGTTCCTGCGTGTCGGCCTCACCTCGCACGCCGATGTCGCACGCATGCGAACCATGCTCGTCACTCGGATGTTCCTCGACGGCTCGCACTGGCGGTCCGGGTTCGGCGTCTCCTCCCGGCCCGTCGAGGCCAGGGACGGAGGCACGTCAGCGCCGTCGCCGCTCTCACCCGCCCTGGCGACGGCCATCAGCGTCCTCGAGCGCGACGGTCGCGCGCCGAGCAGCGAGCTGGCATCGGCACTTGGCGTCTCGGAAGCTCACGCGAGAAGGTTCGTCCACCGCGCCGTGCGGTCGGGACACATCGTGCAGCGCATCGACGTGCAGCTCGAGCAGCCTCGCTGGCCATACTCGCTCGTGCTGTGGATGGTCGTGCCGGCTGGCCGCCTCTACAGTGCCGCGGCCCGCATCAGCCAGCGCCAGTCGGTGCGTGCCTGCGCGGCGCTCGCGGGAGGCAGCGCGAACCTGTACGCGATCGTCTGGCTGAGCTCACTGGCTGAGGCGCCGGATGTGGAGATGCAGATCGTGCAGGATGGCGACGTGCGGGTCGTCGAGCGCAGCATCATGCTCCACTACAGCAAGCGCATGGGACACGTCTTCGACAGCGATCAGCGCAGGACGGGTCACGTGCCGTGGGTCGCCGGGGCGGTTACGTGAGCGCCGCGAAGCGCTCCACATCGGAGGCCGAGCCGGACACGATCACGAGGTCGTGGTTCGAGACGACCGTGTCCGCCATCGCGTAGGTGAAGGGCTTGCCCGGGCTCTTCACCCCGACGACCGTCACCCGGTACTTCGTGCGAACGCCGGACTCCATGAGGGGGACGCCCCGGATCGCCTTCGGCGGGTAGAGCTTCACGAGCACGAAGTCGTCATCGAACTGGATGAAGTCGAGCATGCGCCCCGAGAGCAGGTGCGCGATGCGCTCGCCAGCCTCGCGCTCCGGGTAGATGACGTGGTGCGCGCCGATGCGGCCGAGGATCTTGCCGTGTGTCGCCGACATCGCCTTCGCCCAGATCTGCGGCACCTTCAGGTCGGAGAGGTTCGCCGTGACGAGCACGCTCGACTCGAGCGACGTGCCGACCGCGACGACGGCGACCGCGAACTCGTGCGCGCCGATCTGCCGCAGGGCCTCGATGTTCCGCGCATCCGCCTGCACCGCATGCGTCACCCGCTCCGCCCACTTCTGGACGAGTCCCTCGTCGGTGTCGACCGCGAGCACCTCGCGACCCTGACGCTGCAGCTGGCCCGCGGTCGCAGCGCCGAACCGGCCGAGGCCGATGACGAGCACCGGCGCATTGTGTGGAATCGGCTCACCCAACGATGATCCTTTCTTCGGGCAGCCTGAACAGCTGCTTGTGCTCGCTGGAAGCGAGCGCGGCGGCCATGGTGACCGTGCCCACGCGGCCGAGCCACATAGTGATGGAGAGAATGTACGCGCCCTGCTCGGGCAGGTCCCCTGTGAGACCCGTCGAGAGGCCGCAGGTGGCGAATGCGCTGATCGCCTCGAAGATCGCCTCGTCGAACGGCACCGAGGCGAAGTGCATGAGGGAGATCGAGGAGACCGCCACGATCGTCGCCCCCCAGAGCGTCACGCTGACGGCGAGGCGCAGCACGTCGTTCGGGATGCGGCGGCCGAACGCCTGGATGTCGTTGACGCCCCTCGCTTCGGCGAAGGCTGCGAGGAAGAGGATCGCGAGGGTCGTCACCTTGATTCCACCCGCCGTGGATGCGCTGCCGCCACCCACGAACATGAGCATCTGCATGGCGAGCATGGTGGCGGGGTCTGCGTCGGCGAGGTCGATCGTGGAGAAGCCGCCTGAGCGGGTCATGGCAGACATGAAGCCAGCCGTCACCGGCCGGAACCACGGGTCCTGCGCACCGATCGTCTGGGGGTTGTCGCCCTCGAGGAAGTAGATCGCGACCGCGCCGAGCACGAAGAGCAGCACGGTCGTCGAGATGGTCAGCTTCACGTGCACCGAGATGCGCTGCTTCGTCTTCACCCAGCGCGTGAGGGCGAAGATGACGGGGAAGCCGAGGCTGCCGAGGAAGACGGCCGTCGCGAGGCATGTGAGCATCCACACGTCCGTCGCGAAGGGCGCTATGCCGCTGCTCGTCGGCATGAACCCCGTGTTGGTGAACGCCGACGTCGCCCAGAAGAAGCCGTCGAGGATCGCGTCCCAGAGCGGCTCACCGGCGATCAGGAGGCGCGGGATGATGAGCATCGCGATGATCGTCTCGATGATGACGAGCGAGATCGCGACGGTCGCGAGGATCCCGCCGATGTCGCCCAGCTTCACCGCCTGCGATTCGGAGACGGGGCCGGCGTGCGTGCGCAGCGCGTTGCTGTCGCTCGCCGCGACGAGCTTCTGCCGCAGCCCGAGGCGCCGTGTGACGATCGCGCCCATGATGCTCGCGAGCGTCAGCACTCCGATGGCCCCGACCTGCATGCCGAGCCACACCATGAAGTGGCCGAAGCCCGACCAGTGGGTGGCCATGTCGACCACGGAGAGGCCAGTGACGCAGATCGTGGAGACGGCGGTGAAGAGCGCCTCGTGGAACGGAGTCATGGTTCCGTCGGCTGAGGAGATCGGCAGCATGTAGATCGTCGTCCACAGCAGGATGATGCTCGTGAAGATGATGACCGCGAACCGGGACGGCGTGTGATGGGCGAAGTCGTCGATCTTCCGGCCGATGGCCGCGACGATGCGCCGCAGCAGCCCATCCGTGTCCACAGGTGCGGGGATGCTCGAGGCCCGCGGAGTGCGCATCCCATCCCCAATTCACTGCACCGACGACGACGCCGCGCGTGCGCGAGGCGTCGGTCATGCTACTCCTCGCGGGTGGAATCGCGAATCCGTGGCACGGCATGATTCGCTCTGGACCTTGTTTCTGCAGTGCTCTGGGCCATAAGGTGTTCAATTGACACTCACTTCACTTCCGTAACGCGCGGATCATCTGTCACCTTGGAGCTGCAACACATGGCAAACGACCTGTCTGATGTGCGGTTCCTGACCGTTGCCGAGGTGGCAGAACTCATGCGGGTCTCGAAGATGACGGTGTACCGACTCGTGCACTCCGGTGAACTTCCCGCGGTGCGCTTCGGCCGCTCGTTCCGGGTGCCGGAGTCGGCGGTCTCCGAGGCCATCAAGCAGTCCGGCCGCGGAGATGAGCTCGACCAGCACACTGCCTGAGTTCCGCTGGACACAGGGTTACCGGCAGGTGACGTGTAAGCTGGCGCGAGCGATGCCGCAGCCTACCGCTGCGCACACCTCGTACTTGTAGATAAAGGATGTTCCTATGGGTTCAGTAGTCAAGAAGCGCCGCAAGCGCATGGCGAAGAAGAAGCACCGCAAGCTGCTTCGCAAGACTCGCCACCAGCGTCGCAACAAGAAGTAGTCGCGACGACGCAGAGCGCCGGGCCCTCGGGTCAGGCGTTTTCTGCGTTAAGGGGCCGGTTCGCCGGTCGAGTGCTCGACTGGCGGTGACCTGCGGGCCTGCCGTCTCAGGACGCTCGTCTGCGAGACTCGAGGCATGACGGATGCGCGCGTTCCGATGGTCACCTTCCTGGGCAAGCCGGGGTGTCACCTGTGCGAGCAGGCTGAACCAGTGGTGCGGGAGGTGACGGCTCGTCACGGCGCGGCGCTGTCGGTGCTCAGCATCCTCGACGATGAGGCCCTGCAGCAGCAGTATGGCGAGCTCATCCCGGTCGTCCTCGTCGATGGGGTGCAGCACTCGCAGTGGTTCGTGGAGGCCGAGCGGCTGGACGTCGCGCTCGCGGCGGCGGCACGTACGTAGGCCCGGCCGGTCGCTGCGAGTGCACTCAGCTCGCGGCGGTGGCCTCGGTGCTCACGCGGCAGAGGACGTCGCCGAGTCGAAGCTGCGCGCCGTCGGGGACGCGGTACACGACGCCCGGCACGAACGTCGAGATGTGTCTCCCACTGAGGTGCACGCCGTGCGTCGAGTGGTAGTCGGTGACGAGGATGCGACCGGCGTGGTCGACGTCGACGAGCGCGTGGGTGCGAGAGACCGTGCTGTCTCGGCTGTCGACACGAACCGGGATGCGGCCGTCGACGGGTGACGGGTTGCGTCCAAGGGCCGCGCTGCCCGCGAGGACCGCGCGAGAGTCGTCGTCGAACTCGATGACAAGGGCTCGAGGAGAAACCGGCCGTCGTGAAGACGCGCGAGCTGACCCCTGCTGCCTGGATCTCTCTCGGGAACGTCGGGAAAGCGAGGGCGAGGGCGAGGATGCGGGCGAGGGCGATGGTGCGGGCAGTTGCCTCGGCGGTTGCGTCTGCTGAGGTGGCTGCGGCTCTTCTCGGCGGAGCTCGCGTCTGCCGGTCCGCCGGCGCTCGTCCGCACCGTCCTCGCCGGGAGCTGCCCTCAGATCTCTGGGCGGGGTATCGGCATTTCGACTCAGCGGTTCCAGGATGCCGCACCCCTGGCACTGGGCGTCTGCGGCGCTCGACGTGCACCCGCACGCGCGACACGTGCCGGTCACCGCCACCAGCGGTGGGAGGTCCGACTCGGTGCGGTAGGACCCGTCCTCGGTGTCTCCGGGCTCCGCGGCGCCAGACGGATGCACCACCAGCTCGCGCATCCGGTCGCGCTCGTGCAGCTCGAGTCGGACGGGGCGTGCGATCGTCTGCGCGACGCGCGTGCACCGCGCGACGATGGCGGCGCGTGCCGCGTCGCGATCCGACGCGGAGATCCGGCGCACTACGGAGTTCCAGGACAACTCCCCCTGGCCGCCCACTCCGAGCCGCGCGGAGATGCGGGGCCACCGGGGCACCGCCATGCCCGGCTCGGCTGCGTCGGACCGTCGCCTCCTCGCCATCAGAAGCTCACCCCGTGGGTTGCCAGGAACGGCAGAGGATCGACGCGACTGTTGTCGACGACCACCTCGAAGTGCAGGTGGCAGCCGGTCGACTGCCCGCTGGTGCCGGTGATGCCGATCTGCTGCCCCGCCGCGATCGTGGCTCCGACCCCGACGAGGTAGCCGTCCGCCTCCATGTGCAGGTATTTGGTGATGAGACCCCCGCCGTGGTCGACGACGATCGTCCCGTTGCCGGAGCTGTCCGGTTCGGCCTCGATGACGGTGCCCGAGTGCGCGGCCCAGATCTGGCCCCCGCAGCCGCCGGCGGCGAGGTCGATGCCGTTGTGCATGCGCCACTCGAAGTCGGTCGGGTGGAACCTGTTGCCGAAGGTGTCGGTGATGCCGCCCAGGCCGGGAGCTGCCCAGCCGCCCGGACTCACCGCCGTGCTGGTGCCGCCGCCGAGGGCGGCTGCTCCTGCTCCTGCGGCACCGCATCCATCGCCATCCGAGCCGCTTGCGCTGGCACCGGAAGCGAGTGCTCCGTCGCCGAGGTCCGTGCTGGAACCGCTGATCGTCTCGCTGATTGCGACGGCTGCCTGCCAGTACTTCGAGTAGTGCGCCGGATCGGCGTTGCCCTGTACTCGGTGAGCTGCCTCAGAGGGGGTGAGCGCGTCTCGCTCGGTCACCGCGAGCAGTGCTGCGAAGAAGTTGTCCGCGCTGATGCGCGGGTCCATCCTGTCGGAATAGCTGCCCCATGCGCCGTTGTCGCGCTGCTGGAACAGGCCACGTGAATCAGGGCCAGCCTCGTCGCCGTGGTCGATGACCAGCAGCGTCGACTCGCCGATCGCGGTCATGACGCCGGTGACCTGATCACGCGTGCCGAGTCCAGCCTCGCGGCCCGCCAGCAGGATGTGGGCCGCATTCGACAGCTGGGCGCCGGCGAAATCGACCTGATCTGCGCCGATCATGGTGCTCACCTCGAGCTGTGCCGCGGAATCCGGCTCGGCCCCCATGCCTACGCTCGAGTTCGATTCGGTGTCGGAGAAGACGCCCGGCATTGGGAAGTCTGGCGTCGCGCAGGCGGCCACACCCACGAGCGAGGTACTCGCGATGGCTGCGACCACGAGAGCGCCGAGCAGGAGGCCGGGAGCGAGCAGGACCACCATCGCAACGCCCCACCAGAGGCCGTTCCGGGTGCTCACGAGCTCGACTCCCGGGTCGTGATCTCGGCGACGAGCCAGGGCCCCGAGCTGCCGTCGCGCACGAGCAGAAGCCGGTAGGAGCCCGACCCGGTCGGTGCGGTGGCGTGAACCAGGTACCCGCTCGTGTGGCGCTCGAGGTATGTCGCGGCGGTCAGGGAGGCTCCGGGGATGGTGGCGGGGTCGACCGAGCTCAGCGCTGCCATCGCCGACGCCGTGAGGTGCGGTTCCAGCGCTTCGAGCCAGGTGCGTCGCGGGATCTCGCGGCTGAGGTACGCCTCGATGGCGGCCGAGGCGACGGCCAGAGCCTCCACATCCGAGGCCTCGTCATGCGTCGGAGACGGACCAGGGGGCTGCGTATCGACGTGCTCATCCTGCGGCCCACGGACGAGCTGCGTCGGCACGGATGGCGAAGCTGGAGCGTTGGCTGGAGCGCGCCTCGGCACCTCGGCGGGCGCGCAGCCGCTCACGCCTGCGCTCACACCGAGGGCGATGGCGGCAAGCCCGGCGACAGCGATCCTTCGGCGCATGGAGCACCCCCTTCTCGCCGCAGACCGGCTGCGGCGAGCACCAATCTAGGTGGCTGGGGAGCCCCCAGATCGTGGCTGTGGATAACTCCTCGCAGCCCCGTCGACCGTGCGTAGAGTCCATTCCTGTACCGAGCCGGTGCACAACGCCGACGGACCGTCCGAGGTCGTCGACCTGCCGGCTCACGTCCCCGGTGGGCCCATGGCGAGCTGACTCGAGCGCTCGCGGTCTGACTGACCGGCGACGGCTCGAGCCCGCCGTGAGGGGGGCTGCCCTTCATCGCGCGTTCCCGCGTTCATCTCGACAGGAGACCACTGACCATGACGATCGCCGCACTCACCGACCTGCTGCTCGACGCTTCAGCGCGCCTCACGACGCTCCCCGACCCCGACCCCGTGCAGCCTCCAGGCACCGAGGGCCTCACGACGCTGCTCGGCTGGGTGAAGTGGATCGGGCTCGCCGTGTGCGTCCTGGGCCTCATCGCCGCTGGCACCATGATGGCGATCCAGTCACGCAGAGGCGAGGGTGGCGAGCACGCTGGGAAGATCGGCATGGCGCTCGGCGGCGTCATCATCATCTCGGCGGCGACCAGCCTCGTCGGCTTCTTCGTCTGATGCCGGGAGGACGAGCATCATGCCGAGCGGCGGATCGATCCAACGGCGGTCAGCGCAGCGCCGAAAGGCTTCCTCCGGGAGCCGGCCAGGGTTCATCGTCGCCGCGCTGGGCGTCGCCCTGCTTGTCGTGGCCGGTGTCGTGGTCTCCATCCAGGCCGCCTTCGGCGGCGACGCATCCGGAGGCGACATGACGGTGGGCGACGGCCAGCGGGCAGCCGCTCCGGCGGGTGCCGCCCATGCGGGTCCCGAGCACGAGGTCGGCGATGCCGACACGATCGCGACCGTCTCGCCGAGCAGCTGCGGGCTGCGCGAACCAGAGCAGACCTCACCACTTCCCGCCGACAGGCAGCTCCTGATCGCGCCGGAGACCAGCTGGCGCGGCATCGACGTCAACCTGGCACCGAGCTCACCGGAAGCTGGCCCGGCGGCAATGCACGAGGGCGGCTTCGGATACTGCTTCCAGCGTTCGGCCGATGGGGCGCTGTTCGCCGCTGCGAACTTCCTCGTGCAGTCGAACACTCCCGCGCTTCGAGCACCGCTCCTTGACTACGCGCTCGCCGCAGGCCAGCACCGGGATTCTCTGCTTGCCAGTTCGGGCGCGGAGGGCTCCGGCGTCCGACTCCAGATCGTGGGCTACCGGATGCTCGCGTTCGACGGCGACACCGCGCGCGTCGACGTCGCCCAGCGTGTGAGCGTCGACGGGGCCAGCAGCTTCATCGCCGCCGTCGTCGACCTCGTCTGGATTGACGGCGACTGGCGCATTCCGAGCGATGAGCCTGCTCCGGTGCGACTGCAGTCGCTCGGCGACGTCGGCGGCTACGTGAGATGGAGCGCCTGATGGCCGACTGCGGACTCATGGACTTCGAGTGCTACTCCAAGGAGATCGCCTCGACGGTGTGGACCCGAACACGCGAAGCCCTCCAGAACGACATCAACGAATGGATGGCCGAGCAGCTCTCGACCCTCGGCACGATGTGGGTCGACGTCCCGACGCCCGACCTCGGGACGACCGGCGCGCCTTCTGGCACGGCGACAGCAGCGCCGACGGGTGACATCGAGACGCACCTCGGGACCGTCCTCGGCTACGTCAGCTGGATCTCGGGCACTGTCGCGGTCATCGGACTCGTCTTCCTGGCCGTCATGGTGGGTCTGCGCATCCGCTCGGGCGACGGCGTCCCCTTCCACGGAAGGCTGTTCGCGGTACTCGCTGGCGGGGTGCTCATAGCGGGAGCCTCGTCGCTCGTGTCTGCCCTCATACCAACGGCCCCAGCGGCGACGACCAATACTGCGACGTTCCTGCAGTCGTCGACGTGGTGGCTGGCCGGGGTCTGCGCGATCGTATCGGTCATGATCGGCGGTGCTCGCATGGCCTGGGAGCAGCGCGCGAGGCCAGGGCAGGAGCTGCTGAAGAGCCTCCTCACCTTGGTGGTCGTCGCCAGCGTCGGCCTCACGATCGTGTGGCTGCTCGTCCGGGCAGGCGACTCGTTCTCGACCTGGATCATCGACGAGTCGCTCGAATGCGACCTCGATGGGACACCGAACTGCTTCAAGGACAACGTGGGCGTGATGCTCGGCACCTCGATCGCCGGTGTCGCAGGCGCAGCAGGCGGGGCTGCCGGGCCTGCCGCGTTCTCCGGCGTCGTGAACGGCCTCTTCATCGGGGTCATCGTCGGCCTCGTGTCCGTCGTCCAGGTGCTCCTCATGATCGTGCGAGGGGGGATGCTCGTGATCCTCGCCGGGATCCTCCCGCTTGCGGCCTCGGCGACGAACACCGAGCTCGGCCGGGGCTGGTTCCAGCGCTGCCTAGCCTGGCTCACCGCCTTCATCCTCTACAAGCCAGCGGCGGCGATCGTCTACGCCGCCGGATTCCGCATGAGCGGGGCGGCCCCGAGCGCCGAGAGCGGAGCCGTGTTGACCACCTACACGGGGATCGTCATCCTCGTGCTCGCCATCGTCGCGCTCCCCGCGCTCATGCGCTTCGTCACGCCCATGGTGGGAGCGATCGCGTCGAGCGGAGGCGGTGCTGCGATCGCCACCACGGTCGCGGATCGGGTGCCAGAGGGCGCACGACCCAGGCCGGCCCAAGCACCCCAGGGGAGCAGCGTCCCGCGTGGCGGAGCGCGTGCCTCGCCAGGCGGCGGCGCTGCGTCGCGCGGGTCAGGAGCGAGCCCGCAGGCAGCGCCCGCTCCAGCGGGATCTCCTGCCGCATCGTCGGCGAGCACACGCGCAGCCGCATCGACGGGTGCCACCTCCGGTGGTGCGGCAGCTGCAGCGGGAGCAGGCAAGGCCCTCGCTGGGCCCTACGTCGCGGCAGCGATCGCAGGCATCCAGCCGTTGAAGAAAGCCGTCCAGTACGGCACTGACGCCGCGATCGCGGTCGCAGAACGGACAACAGGAGAGGACCCGAGCGGTGGTCGATAGCTCGATGACACGACAGATGCGAACCTACGGGAACTGGCGGAAGCCGACGTCAGCGGGACTGCTCGGTCTCGGCTCGGTGGGGACGGCGCTCCTGCTGGGCGGACTGGTGCTCGTCGTCGTGGCCGTCATGATCTCGGGTCTCATCGCTGCGCTCATCGTCGCCTCGGGGATCGGCGTCGCGCTCCTGATGCTCGTGGTGCGCGACGCGCACGGCAAGAACGCGCTGTCGCGGCTCGGGGCCCACTCAGGCTGGGCCCTCTCGAGGGCGAGGGGTGAATCCGGGTACCGGTCCGGTCCGGTCGGTCGAGTGCCGTGGGCGACGTTCCAGCTGCCGGGCATCGCGGCTCCGACCAGGCTGAGCGAGCACGTCGACTCGCACGGCCGACCATTCGCGCTGCTCCTGACGCCCGCGGTCGGCAGCTACACCGTCGTGTTGGGCACGGACCCGGATGGTGCGGCGCTCGTCGATCAGGAGCAGATCGACTCCTGGGTCGCCGAGTGGGGCCACTGGCTCTCCAGCCTCGGCGACGAACCGGGCATCGAGGCGGCCACGGTGACGATCGAGACGGCCCCAGACTCCGGCTCTCGCCTCAGGCGAGAGGTCGCCATGAATATCGACCCCAACGCACCAGCCTTCGCACGTGCCGTGCTCGAGGAGACCGTCGCGGGGTACCCGGAGGGTTCCTCCACCGTGAAGGCCTTCGTCGCGCTCACCTTCCAGGGGGCCCTCCGGGCCGGTGCGAGGAGGAGAGCGCCGGACGAGATGGCGCGCGAGCTCGCGGCGCGGCTCCCCGGGCTCAGCGCGGGGCTCCAGGCAACCGGCGCGGGCGCCGCGCGACCACTCACCGCACAGGAGCTCTGCGAGGTCGTCCGAGTCGCCTACGACCCGGCAGCGGCGGTGCTGATCGACGAGGCGCACGCCGGAGGGGAGATCCCGGAACTCAGCTGGAGCGACGTCGGCCCAGCGGCCACCCGCGCCAGCTGGGCCGGATACCGTCACGACTCCGCCTGCTCGACGACCTGGGCGATGACCGTCGCGCCCAGGGGCAGCGTGCAGTCGAGCGTGCTCGCACGGCTCCTGGCGCCCCATCGTGACATCGCGCGCAAGCGGGTGACGCTGCTCTATCGACCCATCGACGCCGCCAGAGCAGCAGCACTCGTCGAAGCCGACCTCAGCGCGGCCCAGTTCAGGCAGACCTCCACCTCGAAACCCGCCGCGCGCGACACGCTCGCCGTTCGCGCCGCCGCCGCGACGGCAAGCGAGGAGGCTTCTGGCGCTGGCCTCATCAACTTCGGAGTGCTCGTCACGGCGACAGTGCTCGACGCCGCGCACGAGCTCGACGCCCGAGCGGCCGTCGACAACCTCGCCGCAACAGCACGCCTCCGCCTGCGCCCCGTCTACGGGTCCCAGGACTCGGCCTTCGCCGCGGCGCTCCCGCTCGGCCTGGTCCTCAGCAAGCACCTGCGAGTGCCGAGCGAACTGCGAGAGAAGCTATGAGAAGAGCACACGCCAGGTCACGCAAGCAGGCGACCCAGAAGCAGGCGCGCCCACCCGAGAGGCCGGGACCCAGAGGCTGGAGCGGGAGCGGCCGGGGCGCGTCCACCTACGTCCAGGCACCCGACGAATGGCGCGGCACCACTGTCCAGGTGTGCGGGCTCTGGCCCTTCGCAGTCGGCACGGGAACTCCCATGATCGGGGTGCCCCTCGGTCGGCACACGCAGACCGGCGCGACCCTCTGCTGCGACCCCATCTCGTGGTTCCAGCGGGCGAAGCTCATCAGCAACCCCTCCGCGTTCATCCTCGGCAAGCCCGGACTCGGGAAGTCATCGCTCGTGCGTCGCATGGCGACAGGCCTCGCCGGCTACGGCGTCATGCCGCTCGTGCTCGGCGACCTCAAGCCCGACCACGTCGACATGATCACCGCCCTCGGCGGGCAGGTCATCTCGCTCGGGCGCGGACGCGGCTACCTCAACGTGCTCGACCCCGGAGAGGCGACGGCCGCCGCGCGGCGGCTCAGGGCGAGCGGCTTCGACGCCGAGGCTGGGCAAGTGCTCGCCGACGCGCATGGCCGCAGGCACACGATGGTGTCAGCCCTCCTCACGATCATGCGGCTCCAGCCACCGAGCGATCGAGAGGAGACGATCATCGACCGAGCACTCAAATGGCTCGACCAGCACCACGACGGCGTGCCCGTCCTCGGCGACCTCCTCGAGGTCGTGCGCGCGGGCCCCCCGGAGGTGCGCGCGGTTGCGCTCGACCGCGGAGACGACAGCAGGTACAAGGCCATCACGGAAGACCTCGAGGCCTCCCTCATCGGGCTTGTCGGAGGTGGCAGGCTCGGCGAGACGTTCTCCCGCCAGACCACCAACCCCATGCGGCGCGACGCGCCCGTCGTGTACGACGTCTCCTCCATCGACGACTCCGACGTCGACCTGCAGGCGGCCGCGCTCCTCGCCTGCTGGTCGGCGGGGTTCGGCACCGTCAACGTCGCGAATGTGCTCGCGGATGCGGGGCTCGAGCCCCGCCGGCACTACTTCGTCATCCTCGACGAGCTCTGGCGCGCGCTCCGAGCAGGCAAGGGAATGGTCGACAGAGTCGACGCCCTCACCCGCCTCAACCGCCAGCGCGGAGTCGGCATGGCCATGATCTCGCACACCATGAGCGACCTGCTCGCGCTGCCCACCGAGTCAGAGCGGATGAAGGCGAAAGGCTTCGTGGAACGCGCCGGCATGGTCATCTGCGGCGGGCTGCCGGGGGCCGAGATGCCGCGCCTCACCTCCGCGGTGCCACTGTCGCTTGCAGAGCAGGAGCTCCTCATCGGCTGGCAGGACCCGCCAGCCTGGGACCCGGCAAGCGGTCGGGAAGCCGAGCCACCAGGGCGAGGCAAGTTCCTCGTCAAAGTCGGCGGCAGGCCTGGCATCCCGGTCGACGTGCAGCTGACCGCCGCAGAGGCGAGCATCAACGACACCAACAAGCTCTGGCACGAGACGAGCCGTGTGGGCGGGCTCGGCCAAGAACGGTCGGCTGGTCTCGACCCAGAGCGGACACGGCGATGAGCGCGCCGCGCAAGCGTGGCCCGGGCGGCATGGCGGCCGAGTCCGTGCTGCTGTGGGTCGGGCTCACCGTCGCCGTGGTCGCCATCGGCGGGACCAACCTCTCCGTGCGGGTCGCTGCGAACGTCGAACCCCCGAGCGAGCCGCTGCCCGACGACGTGTTCGCGCTGTTCCTCGGCGTGCTTCGGGGGAGCATCCGCTGGAGTGCCACAGCGACCGGGGCCGCGGTGGCGCTCGGGGTCGGTCTTGCGCTCGCAGTCTCGGCGATACTGCTCCTCGCTCGCGGGCATCGCTCCGGCAGTCGACGCCTCGACCGCTCTGCGGCACTCCTCGGACGGGGTCGGGAGATCGCGGGCATCAGCGCCCGCGGGGCACGCGCAAGCAGCCAGCGCCTCGGCGTCGCGGGCCCGATCGGCGTGCGGCTCGGCACGAGCATGCCGGGCGGCTCACCCGTCTACGGCGGCTGGGAGGACATGCAGATCAACATCAGCGGCCCGCGGACCGGGAAGTCGACGGTCTTCGCCATCCCCGCCATCGTCGAGGCGCCGGGAGCCGTCATCGTCACGTCCAACAAACGGGATGTCGTCGACGCCACCCGGGGCGTGCGCGCAGAGGCCGGGCGAGTCTGGGTGTTCGACCCGCAGGGCGTCGCAGGCGAAGCCGCAGGCTGGTGGTGGGACCCGCTCAGCTACGTCACCGACGAGGTGCAGGCGGCAAAGCTCGCCGAGCACTTCGCGAGCGGATCCCGGGAGCCAGGTTCCAGGGCAGACGCGTTCTTCGACCCAGCTGCGAAGGATCTCCTCGCCGCGCTCCTCCTCGCAGGGGCGGTCGCAGGCACCCGCATCACCGAGGTGTACCGGTGGGTGACGCGGCCCGGTGACGACGACGCAGTCGGCATCCTGCGGGATGATGGGTACCGCCTCATCGCCGACCAGCTCGAGGGGGTGATCAGCGCGCCCGAGCGCCAGCGCGGCGGCATCTACGGAACCGCGCAGCAGATGGCCTCCTGCCTCACCAACGGCGCGCTCGCCCCGTGGATCACAGCGACCGGAGAGCTCGACACGAGGCCGCGGTTCGACCCCCACGAGTTCATCCGCGGGACCGACACGCTCTACTCTCTGTCCCGCGAAGGGCAAGGGACCACGAGCCCACTGGTCACCGCCCTCACCGTCGCCGTGGCCGAGGCGGCGGAGGAACTCGCCTCGACCTCGCCGTCCGGACGTCTCGCTCGGCCCCTGCTCGGCGTCCTCGACGAGGCCGCGAACGTCTGCCGCTGGCGCAGCCTCCCCGACCTGTACAGCCACTACGGCTCGCGGGGCATCGTGCTCATCACCATCCTCCAATCGTGGTCGCAAGGCGTCGAAGTCTGGGGCGAAGGCGGCATGCGCAAGCTCTGGTCGGCGGCCAACATCAAGATCTACGGGGGAGGCGTCAGCGAGGCGACCTTCCTCGACGAGCTCTCCAAACTCGTCGGCGACCACGACCGCGAGCTCTCCTCGCTGAGCTACGGGCGAGGCCACCGCACCGTCTCGAAGCAGCTCCATCGGGAGCGCATCCTCGACGTCGCCGAACTCAGCGCGCTCCCGCGCGGGCGCGCTTGTCCTGGCATCCGGCAGTCGCCCCACCCTCATCAGGACCAGGTCGTGGATGCAGGGCCCACACGCCCCGCGCATCCGCGCGTCGATCACCGCGCACCAACCACGCAGTGACGCCGCAGAAGGAGACGAGGCGGAACGTGACGAGGCGCAACGAGGAGATGAGGCACTGCGTTGAGTCAGGAGCAGCGCCAGGCTGGCCTCGCGAGCGAACTCTCGCGGGCTCCAGGACCGCAGTTCGAGTGCCTCGCCGACTTCGTGCGCGAGTTCATCGCTCGGAGCTGCGCGCGCAGAGTCGACGGCCGGACGCGTGTCTGGTCGGCGCGCTGGTGGGACTCGCCGGAAGCGGTGCTCCGCCTCGGTGGGCTCTGGCAGGCGTGGGAGGAGCTGAAGGACGTGCCCGGAGGTGCGTCTCTCTGGTTCCGAGACCATGCCGACTACCATCTCGGCGTGCTCTTCAGTCCAGACGGGCCCTTCGAGGCGAGCCCCGACATTCGCGAGAGCACCAGCCGCCGCGGCGACGACCTGCCCTGCACGCCGCCACCGCCCGGTCACCAGGTGTCCCGACGACGTTGACCCGTGCCCCGACGCAGCAGAGCCGCCCGCGATCACTCGCGGACGGCTCTGAGGAAGCTCGGCAGACCAGGCTGCCAGATGGCTTACGGCTGCAGGCGGTTCGGGCCGCGGAACAGGTACGTGACCTCGCGCAGAGTCGTCTGGTGCAGCATCAGCATCAGGATGCGCGCGAAGCCCATGCCGAACCCACCGTGGGGCGGTGCGCCATAGCGGAAGAAGTCGAGGTAGAAGCCGAGCTCGTCGACCTCCATGCCCTTCTGCTTCGCCTGCTCCTCGAGCACGTCGACACGGTGCTCGCGCTGAGCGCCCGTCGAGATCTCGACGCCGTTCCAGATGAGGTCGTAGCTCTTCGTGAGCGACTCGTCGCCCTCGTGGCGCATGTGGTAGAACGGCCGGATCGAAGCCGGGTAGTCCGTCAGGAACACGAACTCGTGGCCGAACGTCTCCTGCACGTGCGCCGCGATCTGACGCTCGCCTTCCGGGTCGAGGTCAAGGTCGTTGCGCTCGAGCTTGTGGCCGCGGGCCTCGACGATCTCTCGAGCCTCCAGCAGCGGGATGCGCGGGAACGGCAGCGAAGGAACGACGATGTCGACGTCGAAGAGCGCCTTGATCTCCTCGCCGTGGGCATTCTTGACCGCCTGCAGGCCGGCAACCATGAGCTGCTCCTGCATCTGCATGACGTCCTCGTGCGACTCGATCCAGCTCACCTCGGCGTCGATGCCCGTGAACTCGGTCGCGTGGCGCGACGTGAACGAGGGGTCAGCGCGGAACACGGGCCCGATCTCGAAGATCTTGCCGAGGCCCGAGCTCATCGCCATCTGCTTGAAGAACTGGGGGCTCTGCGCGAGGTACGCGCTCGTGTCGAAGTAGTCGACCTTGAACAGCTCGGCCTTCGACTCGGACGCCGACGCCATGAGCTTCGGGGTGAACAGCTCGACGTAGCCGTTCTCCACCCAGTAGGTGCGGAACGCGTGCGCGAACGTCGTCTGGATGCGGAAGATGAGGGCATTGCGGGGGATGCGCAGGTCGAGGAAGCGCCAGTCGAGGCGCTTGTCGATCGACGTGTCCTCGGCGATGGGCGTCTCGGGGAGCGCTGCGGTCTCGACGACGATCTCGTCGACCTTCACCTCGAGCCCGCCGAGCTTCACGCGCTCGTCGGCCTTCTTCTGGCCGCGCACGGAGATGAAGCTGCCCTGGGCGAGCGCGGAGATCGTGTCGGAGATCGCCTCGCGGCCCTCGGCGCGCGGGTTCACGAGCTGGACGGCGCCGCTCTCGTCGCGGAGGACGACGAACTGCACCTTCTTCTGGTCTCGAACCGTATCGACCCACCCCTGCACAAGCACGGGGCCGTCTTCGAGCGTGGAAAGGGAGGAGATGAGGGCGCGATCAGTCACCTCGCAAGGGTACCCGAGGCGCAGACGCGTGCGAGCGGGAAGAGAACAAGGCACAGCTTGGGGTGCGGACGCGCATCCTGTGCCTCAGTGTCGGTGGCGGTTCGTAGACTGGAGCGCATGGCGGCACAGCGAATCCACCTCGTCCGCCACGGCGAGGTCGAAAACCCCAACGGGCTCCTCTACGGGCGCCTCCCTGGCTTCGGCCTCTCCGAGCTCGGCGCGCGAATGGCGCGCGTCACAGCCGAGGACCTGCATGCCCGGGCTGTTCCCGCCACCCGTCTCGTCGTCTCCCCGCTGCAGCGCACCCGCGAGTCGGCGGCGCCCATCGCTGAGCTGTTCGGCCTCGAGCCCGTCATCGACGAGCGCGTCATCGAGCCGACGAACGCGTTCGAGGGGCGGCGGATGACGGGCAGATACGGAGCCCTTCGTCGCCCTGGCTCGTGGCCGAAGCTCGTGAACCCCCTGCGCCCCAGCTGGGGCGAGGCGTACAAGTCCATCGTCGCCCGCATGCGAGAGGCGGTGCTCGACGGGGCCGAGTTGGCAGATGGCGGCGATGTTATCGTGGTCTCTCACCAGCTGCCGATCTGGATGGTGCACCGCGCGCTCTCGAAGGAGCCGCTCGCGCACAACCCGAAGCACCGGCGGTGCTCGCTCTCGAGCATCACGACGCTGGAGTACCACCCCGCAACCGGCTTCGTGGAAGCCGACTACCGCGAACCGGCGGCGCACGAACTCGGCGCCGCCACCGATGAGGGAGCCGTGTGACCATCCGCTCAGAGAGCGTGAAGACGTCGCGCTTTCCCCGAACCCTCCGTGCAGCCCTCGCGACGGCGGGGGTCGCCGCCATGCTGGCGCTCGCGGCCTGCTCCGGAGACGAGCCGCTCGCCCAGGACTACGCCGCCGGGGGAGATCAGGGCTACGTCGCGGGCGACGGCAGCTACGAGATCTTCCCGGAAGGTGAACGACAGGACCCGATCCAGTTCGGCGGCGTCACCGAGTTCGGAGACGAGCTCTCCAGCGAAGACCTCGCGGGCTCCGTCACCGTCGTCAACTTCTGGTACGCCTCCTGCCCGCCCTGCCGCCTCGAGGCCCCAGACCTCCAGGCAGCTTGGGAAGAGCATGAAGACGACGGCGTGAAGTTCGTCGGCGTCAACATCTACGACCAGGCGGCGACCGCCAAGACCTTCGCCGAGACGCAGGGCATCACGTACCCGTCGATCCTCGACGTCGACGACGCGAGTGTGCGACTCGCCTTCGCCGACAACGTGCCTCCCCAGGCCATCCCGTCCACGCTCGTGCTCGACGCCGAGGGCCGGGTCGCTTCCGTCATCCGCGGGCCGATCGACCCCTCGATCCTGAACTCCATGATCACCGACACGCTCGCAGAGAGCAGCAAGTGACGACCCCCCTGCTCGCTTCCTCCGCGCTGACGGCGATCGCCCCCGGCAGCGCGGTGGGCGAGACGATCGTGAGCGGCCAGCTCCTCCTCGCGATCCCGCTCGCCGTCCTGGCCGGCCTCATCTCCTTCGCCTCGCCGTGCGTGCTGCCGGTCGTGCCCGGCTACCTCGGACTCGTCGGCGCAGTGGCACAGGATGCGCCGGCCAAGGTTCCTGCGCGCCAGAGCGTCGGAGCCGGCTCCGGCCCTGCAACCGCAGCCGAGCGCGCCTCTCGGCCCGACGACCAGCCCGAAGCGAAACGGGGCCTGCTCGCCCGTCTCACAACCGGACGCGGCCGAGTCGCGTTCGGCGCGGCACTGTTCGTGCTCGGCTTCACCGTCGTCTACGTCCTCTCCGGGGCGGCCTCCGGGCTGCTCGGGTTCTGGCTCATCCAGTACCAGGGCGTCATCATGCGGGTGCTCGGCGTCGTCGTCATCGTCATGGGCGTCGTGTTCATCGGCCAGGTGTCGTTCATGCAGCGCACGGCACGCATGAAGTTCGCGCCGTCCGGCCTGCTCGGGGCGCCCCTCCTCGGCATCGTCTTCGGCGTCGGTTGGGTCCCGTGCCTCGGTCCCACGCTCATCGCGATCAACTCCCTCAGCTACCAGTTCGCGTCCCCCGGCCGCGGAGCGCTCCTCGCGTTCTTTTACTGCCTCGGCCTCGGCCTCCCGTTCATCCTCGTGGCGCTCGGCATCGGCCGCGTGACGACGGGCATCAACTGGGTGCGCAAGCACATCCGCACCATCAACCTCGTCGGCGGCGGCATCCTCATCCTCATCGGGTTCCTCATGGTGATCGGCGTCTGGCAGCACTTCATGTCCGCGTTCGCGGCGACGATCGGCGGCTATGTCCCGGCCCTCTGACCACTTCGACGCGGGGAAAGACGGCTTCGAAGCCCGCGACCGCGAACCGAAGAAGACCGCATCAGGCGCCGCGCGTGCGAGCATGCCGACGAAGCCGGGCGACATCAAGAAGCCCGGCCGCGCATCTGCGCTCGTCGCCTGGCTCCGCACGGCCTGGCGTCAGCTCACGAGCATGCGCACCGCGCTGCTCCTCCTGCTGCTGCTCGCCATCGCCGCCGTACCAGGCTCGCTGGTGCCGCAGCGCTCCAGCGACCCCAACGGGGTCATCGTCTACCAGGACACGTACCCGGACATCGCGCCGTTCCTCGACGACATCGGCATGTTCGACGTGTACAGCTCCCCGTGGTTCACGGCGATCTACCTGCTGCTCTTCGTCTCGCTCATCGGCTGCATCATCCCGCGCATCAAGCACCACTGGGATGCGCTGCGCTCGAAGCCGCCGAAGACTCCCGCGCGGCTCTCGCGGCTCGACGCCTACTCCACACAGGTCCTCGACTCGTCGCTCGACCCGAAGCGCGGCGCCGTCATCGACGAGGCCGCCAAGCTGCTGCGCGACAAGAAGTACCGCACCGTCATCTTCGATGACGGCAAGCGAGGCATCTCAGTGTCCGCGGAGCGCGGCTACCTGCGGGAGACAGGCAACCTGGTCTTCCACTCGGCCATGGTCGGCATCATCGTCGCCGTCGGCATCGGCGGCGGCTTCACCTGGTCCGGGCAGCGTGTGCTCGTCGAGGGCCAGACGTTCGTGAACGGCCTCGTCAGCTACTCGTCCTTCAACCCCGGACGCTTCTTCACGCCCGACGTGCTCGCGCCGTTCTCGATGCGCCTCGACTCCTTCGACATCACCTACGAGGAGGAGAACCAGAACGCCATCGGGCAGGCCACCGACTACGCGGCGAACGTCACCGTCAACACACCTGGCGGCGAACCGAAGACCGAGACGGTGCGCGTCAACGACCCGCTTCGTTTCGCCGGCACCGACAGCTACCTTCTCGGCAACGGGTACGCCCCCGAGATCACGGTGCGCGACCCGGACGGCAACGAGGTCTTCTCCGACTTCGTCCCGTTCCTCCCGCAGGACTCCTTCCTGACCTCAATGGGCGTCGTGAAGGTCCCGGATGGGCTCGACGAGCAGATCGGCATGCTCGGCTTCTTCTACCCCTCAGCGGTCGAACTCGAGTCGGGTGCACTCACCTCGAACCATCCCGACCTCCGCGACCCGATGCTGACGCTGAACGTCTACTCGGGTGACCTCGGCCTCGACGACGGGGTCCCGAGGTCCGTGTACACGCTCGACACGGATACGCTCACGCCCATCGCGGCGCGCGACCTCGACTTCAAGCCCATCGAGCTCCGGCCGGGTGAGACCGCCGAGCTGCCGAACGGCCTCGGCACGATCGAGCTCGGCGAGGTTCCCCGCTACGCGTCCTTCGACGTGCACGAGGACCCGACGCAGATACCGGTGCTCATCTTCGCGATCCTCATCATCGGCGGCCTCTTCACCTCACTGCTCGTGCCGAGGCGCCGCCTCTGGGTGAAGGCGACGACCCGCTCCGACGGCACCGTGCTCGTCGAGTACGCGGGCCTCGCGCGTGGAGACGACCCCCAGCTGGCCGCCTCGGTCAACGATCTCCTCGACGCCCACACGAGAAAAATCGTAGGCTTAGCGGAACCTGCGTCGCCGGCCCGCGCCGCCGGGGCACCTCGAGGGTCCGAGGCCACCCAAAGCTCACCATCTGGCGCCGGCAACCAAGGCGCGGCGCTCGCCTCTTCTCCCACTCAGGAAGCTCCATGATCGAAACGCTGTCCAGCTGGTCGAACCTGCTCCTCTACGTCGCGATGGCGGTGTACTCGATCGCGTTCATCGCGTTCGCCATGGACCTGGCCGGTCGCAGCGCACGCGCAGCCGAGCGCTCCGAACGGCAGTCTGCGGTCGGAGCGACCGCCGCGCGCCGCAACGCGCTCGTCGGCGCGGCAGCCCCGGTAGGAGCAGCGGCGCACGACGGCGTCGCGGCAGACCGCGACGTGTCCGAGCCGGCCAGCTACACGACGGAAGACCCCGCGAGCTCGGTGTCTCTCGCATCCACCCGCACCGAGTCGGGCGACGCCTGGCGCGACACTCGCGCGACGCCGTCGCTGCGCATCGCGATGTGGCTGACCATCGCCGCGTTCGTCGTGCACCTCGCGGCGACCACTCTGCGTGGCATCGCCGCTGACCGGGTGCCGTGGTCGAACATGTTCGAGTTCTCGATGACCTCAACGCTCCTCATCGTGCTCGTCTTCCTCCTCGCCCGTTTCTGGGCCGACGTGCGCTTCCTCGGCACCTTCATCACGGGCTTCACCGTCATCACGCTTGGCATCGCCACGCTCGGCTTCTACGTCGATGTCGTGCCGCTTGCCCCCGCCCTGCAGTCGGTGTGGCTCGTCATCCACGTGTTCGTCGCGTCTCTCGCGACCGGCTGCCTCGCGATCGGCGCGGGCCTCAGCGCCGCGCAGCTCCTGCAGACTCGTCGAGTTGCGCGCGTGCGTGCCGGCCTGCCCACGAAGCTCAAGCTCCTCTCGGCGCTGCCAGACGCGGTGCGCCTCGAGAACCTCGCGTACCGCATCAACATCATCGGCTTCATCCTCTGGACCTTCACCCTCATGGCGGGAGCCGTCTGGGCTGAGCGCGCCTGGGGCCGCTACTGGGGCTGGGACACCAAGGAAGTGTGGACCTTCATCATCTGGGTGGTCTACGCGGGCTACATCCACGCTCGTGCCACGCGCGGCTGGCGCGGAACGCCGTCGGCGTGGCTTGCCATCGCGGGCTTCGCGACGGTCATGTTCAACTTCGGCGTCGTCAACGTGTTCTTCAAGGGACTGCACGCCTACTCGGGGATCTGAGCAGACCCTCCGGCGAGGAGGGCGTGGCAGCGGCGGAGGCGCCCCCTCCACCAATCCTGCCGTTCGGCGGGCGACGCGAGCCGCTCGAGTGCGGCTTCGTCGACCGTGACGGGGGCGAGCGGGATGCGCCCGGCGCGCGGGCGGAGCGGCTCGATCACGACGTCTTCCGCGAGCAGCGAGGCCGTTCCGAGGCCCGCGTCGTGGCGCGGCGCTGACAGGGCTGCGGCGAGCTGTGCTCCCATCGCGATGCCGACCGAGGAGTCGAGGGCGCTCGACACGGTCGCGGGAAGCCCAGCAGACTCGACGATGTCGACTGCGCGGCGGACCCCGCCGAGGGGCTGCATCTTCACGACGACCACGTCAGCCGCGCCGAGACGCGCGACCTCCAGGGGGTCCTCGGCCTTCCTGATGGACTCGTCGGCGGCAATGGGCACCTCGATGCGCGCGTCCCGCAGGCGGCGCCTGAGCACGCCGAGCTCGGCGGTCGTCGCGCACGGCTGCTCCGCGTACTCCAGGCCGAAGCGAGCGAGAGCCCGGAGCGCCGTGATGGCCTCGTCGACCGACCAGCCACCGTTCGCGTCGATCCGCAGTCGCGCATCCGCGCCGAGGCGCTCGCGCACGCCGGCCACCCGGGCGACGTCGTCGGCGAGCGTCTGCCCTCGCTCGGCGACCTTGACCTTGGCCGTTCGGCAGCCGTCGAAGCGCGCGAGCACGCCGTCGAGCGCGGACACCTCGACGGCGGGCACGGTCGCGTTGACCCAGATCTCGCCGTCCGCGTGACGCTCGAGGGTCTCATCGAAGCCGAACTCGATCGCGGCGCGCAGCCAGTTCGCGGCTTCCGTGTCGCCGTACTCGAGGAACGGCGAGAACTCGCTCCACGCGACGGTGCCGCGGATGATCGCCACCTCGCGTGCATCCACCCCACGGAACCGGGTCACGAGGGGAAGCGTCACGATGTGCGTGCGGTCGAGGAGCTCGTCGATCTCGGGCAGCTGCATGCCGCCATTGTCTCGCGCGGTCCCGGGAAGGTCTCACCGGCTGGGGACGTTCGGCGCGGATCGCGCTAGGCTGAGGCATCGATCGGTCATGCCGGACGCAAACTCCTATGTCTACGAACCTCTCCAGCCCCGCACCTCGCTTCAGCCCTCCGCCGGCCGACGAGGACTTCGGTGACGCCCTCGTCAGCTCCGGCTCGGGAGAGCACCGCCCCCCACGAGTCGCCTCGACGGGCGGCCTGGGCAGGCTCGGGTACGGGAAGCCGCAGTATCGGCACGGCTCGCTCGTGCAGCGCACCTGGTACGAGATCGCCTTCAACCCGAGACGCTGGTCGGCCGGCCACTGGGCGCTCCTCGGCGTGCTCATCACGGTGCTCGCCGACGTCTTCGTCTTCTTCTACGCCTCGAACCTGTTCGGCATCGACCGCAAGTTCGAGATCGAGATGTGGCTGCTCACGGCCGGCATCGCGGGCTTCCTGACGATCGCGATGGCCCTCTGGGGAATCATCTTCAACAGTGCCAGGGGTGCGGCGATCTTCGCGATCATCCTCGGACTGCCGTTCGGGGCACCCCCTGCATGGCTGGTCGGCAACACGATCATCCAGCTGATGGCGAACGGCGGCACCCTCCCCGTCGCGCCGCCCCTCTGGTAGCGGGGCCACACGCGAAGGCCCGGACTCCGCGGGCCCACCCCCCCCCCGCAGGACCCTGCCCGCTCGTCGGATAGCGTTATGGCATGACTGCCTTCGTCTCCGAACTCTTCGACGCCGAGCGCTGGCGCACCGTCCCGGGCTTCGAGGAGCTCACCGATCTCACCTACCACCAGGATCTGACGGGTCGCATCGCCCGCGTCGCGTTCAACCGGCCCGAGGTGCGCAACGCGTTCCGCCCGCAGACGGTCGATGAGCTCGCGCGTGCCCTCGACGATGCGCGCATGAACCCGCGCATCGGCGTGGTGCTGCTCACGGGCAACGGTCCGAGCCCGAAGGACGGCGGGTGGGCGTTCTGCTCGGGCGGGGACCAGCGCATCCGCGGTCGTGACGGCTACAAGTACGCCGACGGGGAGACGCGCGACACCATCGACTCGGCCCGCAACGGTCGGCTGCACATCCTGGAGGTGCAGCGGCTCATCCGCTTCATGCCGAAGGTGGTCATCGCGGTCGTTCCCGGCTGGGCCGCTGGTGGCGGGCATTCGCTGCACGTGGTGTGCGACCTGTCGATCGCGTCGCGTGAGCACGCGAAGTTCAAGCAGACGGATGCGGATGTCGGGTCGTTCGACGCCGGCTACGGCTCCGCGTACTTCGCGAAGCAGGTCGGGCAGAAGTTCGCGCGCGAGGTGTTCTTCCTCGCCGAGGAGTACTCGGCGGACCGCGCCATGGAGATGGGCACCGTCAACCGGGTCGTGCCGCACGCGGAGCTCGAGGTCGAGGCCGTTCGCATGGCGGAGACGATCCTGACGAAGTCGCCCACGGCTATCCGCATGCTGAAGTTCGCCTTCAATGCGGTCGACGACGGGCTTGTCGGGCAGCAGGTGTTCGCTGGCGAGGCGACCCGCCTGGCCTACGGCACGGATGAGGCGGTCGAGGGTCGGGATTCGTTCCTCGAGAAGCGCGAACCGGACTGGTCGCCGTTCCCGTGGCAGTTCTGACGTCGCGGATCCCTGGCGTCTCGTTGGAGCGGGGGCTTCGACGTGGGCGCTGAGCTCGGAGTCGGCGGCACGCGTCCGCTGGTCCGCGTGGATGCGCGTGACGCGTCCGCGGTCACGGCCGCGCTCCGGAGCGCGCTGAGCGGCGCAGGTCCTGCCGTGCTGCCCACGCAGCTGCAGGCGGAGGCGCTGTTGTCGGGCGGTCCTGGCCTGGCCGGTGAGGCGCTCGGCGCCGTGCCGGAGGGCGTCGTGCTGGTGATCGAGACGAGCGGGTCGACGGCGGAGCCCAAGCGCGTCATGCTCACCGGAGACGCGCTGCGCGCATCCGCTGCGGCGACGTACGCGCGCTTCGACCTGCTGTTCGGGAGGGCGCGTGCGGCTGAGCCCACTCGCCAATGGCTTCTGACACTGCCTGCGTCGTACGTGGCGGGCGCCCAGGTGCTCATGCGGTCGATCCTGGCCGGGACGGAGCCCGTCGTGCTGGGCGATGAGCATTTCACGGCTGAAGGGTTCGCGCGCGCTGCCTCGGAGCTGACTGCCGAGCGGCGATACGTCTCACTGGTGCCCGCTCAGCTGGCGCGCCTGCTCGATGCGTCTCCTGCGGTCGCGGATACGGTTGCTCGCTTCGACGCCATTCTTGTCGGCGGGCAGTCGCTGCCGCCCGCGCTTCGTTCGCGGGCCGAGGCGCTCGGCTGGAACGTCGCGACGAGCTACGGGTCGAGCGAGACGAGCGGCGGGAGCCTCTACAACGGTGAGCCGCTCGACGGGGTGCGGATGCGAATCCGCGATGGTGAGGTGCAGCTGGCTGGTCCCGTGCTCGCGGCCGGCTACCTTGGCGACCCGCGCCGCACGGCGGAGGCCTTCGTCGAAGATGACGGCGAGCGCTGGTATCGCACGAGCGACGGTGGACGCTTCGAGCGTGATGAGGCCACGGGCCGAGAGCGGCTCGTGGTGACCGGCCGCCTCGACAACGTCATCGTCTCCGGGGGTGAGAAGGTGCTCCTCGATCGGGTCGAGGGCATCGTGCGGCAGCTGCGCGGCCTCACCGACGCGGTTGTCGTTCCCGCACCGTCCGAGGAGTGGGGGCAGGTGCCCGCGCTTGTGGTGGAGGCTTCCGGCTGGGCGCTTGACGGGCCCCCGCCCGGGGCCGAGGCGGCGTTGCTGGGCGCGCGTGCGCTCGCGGGCGACGAGCGCTGGCAGTCTGTTCGCGAGGCGACGGGGGCCGCCGGCCGTGCGGCTCGCCCGGCGCTGCTCGTGCTTGCACGGCGCATCCCGTACCTGCCCAGCGGGAAGCCAGACCGTCGATCGCTGGAGCGCCTGGTGGCGGGGCTCGCCCGCGGAGTTGGCGAGGGCTGAGCGCCGGCTGCCGATCGACCCTGTGGGCCGAGTCAGACCTCGGTGTCGTGCTCCAGGGGGCTTCTGGCTGCGGCCGAGCGCCGGCGGAGGATGATCGTCGTGGCGATACCGGCTCCGCCGAGGACCAGAACACCGGCGATGACGAGTGGTGCTGCCGGCGTGGCCGTGGTCGCAGCCGTGTCCGTCGGCTGATCGGTGGCGGTCGCCGTCGCCGTCGCTGTCGGCGTCGGCGTGGTCGTCTCGGGCGTGCCCGGCTCGAGGAGCGCCTGCAGCTTCGCCCCGACGGTCTCCGCGAGGTAGGCGACACCGGCCTCGTTGGGGTGGAGCGCGCCGAGCTTGAGAGCTGCGCCCGGCGTGGTCGACGCTCCCTCGCCGGGTTCTGCCGTGATGCCGTTCATGTAAGGCGCCGTGGTCGAGCATGCGGAGTGGGCGGAGGTCGCCTTCAACGTGGAGATGAAGGTGGCGCCGCTGGCCTCGGCCGCCGTCTTTATGGCCTCGTCGAGGTGGACTTCCGTCTCGTGCAGGTACGCGGTGTCGACGTCGGTGAACGGGAAGGAGTTCTCCGGGTAGCCCGCCGAGGTGAAGGCGGGGGAGAAGCATCCACCGACCGGCGTGTTCGTGGGGTCGGGTGTGATGGCGGGGTATCCGACGACGACGATGTCGGCGTTCGGCGCCTTCTCGGCGATGAGGGCGAACGTCGAGGCCAGCGCGGGGGCGATGAGCGAGTCGATGCGGTCCTTCAGGGCGTCGACCTCGACGCCGCCTCCGTCGACGACGTACTGCGATCGGCAGTTGGGGACGGTCTGGTCGGCGACGAGGGGGCCGAGGGAGCTCGCGGCGACACAGGAGGCGGCGATGTCCGAGAACTCGAGGTCGTTGCCGCCGATCGACAGGGTGACGAACTCCGTCGTCGCGGAGAGGCTCGCCGACTGCACCGGTGCGTTCGCGCCGGATGCGGTGACCTGCTCGGTGTCGCGGATGTCGGCAGTCACGGCGCCGCTGCACGTGCGGTCGTCGAGGGCCAGGCCGAGCGAATCGGCGACGCGGTGCGGGTAGTTCGCGAGCGCCTGGAAGCAGCCGGCGGCGGGCTCCTCGCTGAACGGGACGAGCCCGAACCCTGAGGAGTACGAGTCGCCCAGCGCGATGTACTCGCGCGCCTGGGTGCCGCCGTTCACCATTGCATCGCCGAGGGGCGCCGCGAGGGCGCCGGAAGGCGCGAGCAGCGCGATGCATGCGGCCGCGACGCCGACGGCGGCCGCGCGCAGGCGTGATCGGGAAGTCATGGATCTCCTGTCGAGCGGACGTCGATCGGGACGGGGAGGTGGTGGTCTCATAGTGCCACCGCGATGCTGACCGGGGAACGTGCTGCAGAGCTCGCTTCTGGGGTGCGCCAGCCGGCGTCGCAGGGATGCGGGCCTGCGCCGCCCTCTAGAATCGCTCCGTGGCGCAGAAACAGAAGCACAGACAGCGGAAGCAGCAGCAGGCGAACCCGACGCAGCGGCCACGGCCGAAGGCGAGAGAGGTGCGCAAGCTGGATGCGCGCGCCTGGATCGCGGGTGCGCGTCTGCGGACGCTCCCGCTGGCGATCGCTCCGGTGCTGCTCGGCACTGCCGGTGCCATCGTCGACGGCGAGCCCGGCCAGTACCACTGGGTCCGCGCCCTCGCCTGCCTTGCGGTTGCGCTGTGCCTGCAGATCGGCGTGAACTACGCCAACGACTACTCCGACGGCATCCGCGGCACCGACGCCTTCCGGGTCGGGCCGGCCAGGCTCACCGGCTCCGGCCTGGTCGAGCCGAAGCGCGTGAGGCTCGTGGCGTTCATCTTCTTCGGCCTCGGCGCACTCGCCGGCCTCTTCCTGGTGGTGACCTCAGGGCACTGGTGGCTGCTCGCCGTCGGTGCCGCCGCGATCATCGCCGCCTGGTACTACACGGGCGGCAAGCGTCCGTATGGCTACGCGGGCCTCGGCGAAGTGTTCGTGTTCGTCTTCTTCGGTCTCGTGGCGACCGCTGGCACGACGTTCGTGCAGATCGGGAGCGTCTCCACGAACGTGTGGATCATGGCGACGGCGGTCGGCCTCTTCGCGTGCGCGGTGCTCATGGTCAACAACATCCGCGATATCGAGCAGGACCGTCTCGCGAGCAAGCGCACGCTCGCCGTGCTCGTCGGTCCGGTCGTGTCGCGGTGGCTGTTCGGCGTCTTCACGCTGGCGCCGTTTGTCCTCGCGATCTTCTTCGCCATCGCGTACCGCAACGCGGTCTTCACCTTCTTCGCCCTGCTGCTGGCGGCACCGGCCGTGCTCATCGCATCGACGGCCCGCAAGCCGCGAGAGCTCATCCTCGCTCTGATGCTCACGAGCTTCGCGACCTTGGCCTACGCTCTCCTGCTCGGCCTCGGTATCGTCTTCAGCGGGTATGTGCGCTAGTTGACGCTCGGTCGGGTGCCCTTCGGAGCATCCGGCTCGTCGGAGCTGTCTGGTGCCTCCGCCTGCTCGGCTGCGGTGAGCTCGTGTGACTCCGCGTCTGCATCTGCGTCCGCGTCTGTTCCTGCGTCCGTGACGTCGACAGCCTCTGGAGCTGTATCGACGTCTGCCTCGGCAGCGGCAGCGGCAGCGGAGGCTGGGCCCGCTTCGCCGTCGAGGGCCGCGTCCTCGAGCTTGTCATCCGCGGTGCGCGCGTCCTTGCGCTCGCTGAGGCGCTGCAGGTCGTCGCCCATCTTCTGGCGGGTGCCGCGCAGGAAGATCACCGAGATGCAGGCGCTGATGATGGCGCCGACAAGAGCTCCCGCGAGCCAGCTCCACTGCCATGCGGGCAGGGCCAGCATGACAACCGCGAACGGGATCGCGAACGCGAGCAGTCTGATGACGGAATAGACGAGCCAGGCGCGCTTCGAGTTCATCCCTCAATTCTAGGAGCGAGGCGGATGCGCGCCTCACCGACTCCCTGAACGCCCGGTGTCCGCTCGGCACTCGCACCGAGCACGGTTCGCGGAGGGCGAAGGCATCACCAGGTCGGGCGGAGGCAAGTCGCGTATCCTCGGGGGACCATGTCTCGCCTCCTCATTACTGCCGCAGTCATCGTCGTCGCGGTGACGATCTTCGCCGTGGTCGATTGCGCGATGACGGACGCAAAGCGCACGCGCGCACTCCCGAAGCCCGTCTGGGTCGTCGTCGTGCTGCTGGTCCCCGTCGTCGGTCCGCTCCTCTGGCTCTTCTTCGGCAAGGTCCGCGGCAACGCGGCGGCCGCGAAACCGGTGCAGACCACCCCGGACGATGACGAGACGTTCCTGCGCTCGATCGGCATCGAGTCCGACAGCGATGAGCGCATCCGCAAGCTCGAGGAGGAGCTGCAGGCGCTCGACGACGTCGATTTCCCGGCCGCAGCACCGACTGGTCCGGTCTCGGAGGGTGGCGTTGCGACGGCACTCGAGGACGCGAACGACGAGGCATCGTCCGGCGAGAAGTCGGAGAAGTCCGCGAAGCCCGAGTCTGGCGGCAAGAAGCCCCGCAAGGGCGACGAGAAGCCTGCCGCCAACGACGAGCCCGGCGAGCACGAAGAGCCCATCGAGCACAAAGACGACTGGACTCAGGGCGACGGGTCGCCCCGTGCCTGAGCGGCACGCCCACACCGAAGCCTCCAACTCCCAGCGCCCCACAGTGGGCGCTGAGTCGCGTGCGCCTGCACCCGGGTCGAGCATGCCTCGCACCGGCAACCCGGCGGTCGACTTCAGCCTGGACTTCCTGGGTTCCCTCGTCCGCCTCGGCATCACCGATCTTGTGGTCTGCCCCGGTTCCCGTTCACAGGCGCTCGCCCTCGTGGCGGCCGAGCTCGAGCGAGTCGGCGCGGTTCGCCTGCACGTGCGCATCGACGAGCGCTCGGCCGGCTTCTTCGCTCTCGGTCTGGCCGCGGAGACCGCCCGCACGGTACCCATCATCACCACCTCGGGAACCGCCGTCGCCAACCTGCTCCCTGCCATGCTCGAGGCGTTCCACGCCGGAGTGCCGCTTGTCGCGGTGACCGCAGACCGGCCGGAGGAGCTCCTCGGCATCGGGGCGAACCAGGCCACGACGCAGCCCGGGATCTTCGGGCCCAACATCGTGCACGAGGCGATGGATGCGCCGACGGGGGCACCCACGGAATCGGCGGAGGCCGAGCGCCTCGCGCTGCGCGCAGCATCCACGACCGGACCGCTGCAGCTGAACCTCGCCTTCCGCGACCCGCTGAGCGTCGCCGTTCCATCGCTCGAGGCGTGGGCCGAGGGCGTCGACCCGGGCGAAGCTCCAGGCGGCGACCGAATCGCCGAGGCCAGCCAGTCCGCCGATACGGACGGGGTCCTCGACGTGGACGCGGCCGAGTGGCAGCGGACGCTGGTCATCGCCGGGGCTGGCGCCGGCCCAGTGGCCGAGGAGGTCGCCCACGCCGGCGGCTGGCCGCTCATCGCCGAGGCGTCGAGCGGCTCCCGGTACGGACGCAACCTCGTGCTCGCGTACCGACAGCTCCTCGGCGCGAGCTCCCCCCGGCCGGATCTCCGGGACGCCATCACGCGGGTCCTCGTGTTCGGGCACCCGACGCTCAGCCGCGAGATTCCCCAGCTCATCGCTCGCGAGGGAGTGCACGCCGTCGTCGTCGGGTCGACGGGCGGCGAGCCCTACAACCCCGGCCGCGCGGTCGCGGCGCACGTCGAGGCCGTGCGCGTGCATCCCGTCTCCGCCCGCGACGCCGAGTCCCGTGCCGAGTCGCGCTCCTGGCTGCGCGAGTGGGTGCTCGCGAGTCGGGAGATCGTCGCTGCGTCAGCGGAGCAGCCGCCAGCGCCCGACATCGAGGCGTCACGTTCGAGCGACAAGGCCGTGCGCAGCCGATTCGCCAGGCAGGAACTCGCTGTCGCCCGCACGAAGGTCGACAGGCGGATGCTGGTCGAGGCTGTCTGGAGCGCCACCTGGCCCCATGACCGGCTTGTGCTCGGCGCATCCACTCTCATCAGGGTGCTCGATGCTCACGTCGCGGGCAAGCCCGTGCGAGTGCACTCGAATCGGGGGCTCGCCGGTATCGACGGCACCGTCGCGACGACGCTCGGCGTCGCCGTGGGCAGCCAGCTCGCTGGCCCCGTCTCCGCGCAGGGGGGCGTGACGCGTGCGCTCATCGGCGATCTCACCTTCCTCCACGACGCCTCTTCGCTGCTGGTCGGACAGGGGGGCGAGTGGTCGCCTCGCGTGCAGCTCATCGTCGGCAATGACGGCGGGGGGACGATCTTCGACGATCTCGAGGTGGCTCGCACGGCCGCCGCCGCCGCGCACGCACGGGTCCTCTACACGCCGACCGTGGTCGACCTCGAGGCTCTGGCCAAGGCGTACGGCTGGAGCTACCTGCGCGTCGAGACACGTGCCGACCTGGAACGCGCGCTCGTCTCGCGGGAGTACGAGCGTGTCCTCATCGAGGTGCCTCTGCACCGAGGCTGAAGCAAATGTCAGGACATATGCTTGCTGTGTACTGTCCGGCCTGAGCAGCGGAGAAACGATGGCCCCCACATCCCCCAACCCCGAGACGCGCGCCGCCGCCGAGGGAGACATGAACTTCCACACCCGCAAGTGGGTGCGACCGGAGGACCTGAACGCGAACGGCACCCTCTTCGGCGGAAGCCTGCTGCGGTGGATCGACGAAGAGGCCGCGATCTACGCGATCATCCAGCTCGGCAACTACCGCTGCGTCACCAAGTACATCTCGGAGATCAACTTCGAGGCCTCCGCCCAGCAGGGCGACCTCATCGAGATGGGGCTCGTGGCGACGCACTTCGGCCGCACGTCGATGACGATGCGCGCCGTCGTGCGCAACATGATCACACGACGCACGATCCTCTCGATCGAGAAGATCGTGTTCGTGAGCCTCGGCGATGACGGGCATCCCGTTCCGCACGGCTACTCGAGTATCACGTATGCGCGCGACCGGATGCCGACCACGCATCCGCAGACTGGCACGATCGCTGTGCCCCGCGTCGGCGAGTAGCGCCGCCGCTCCGAGCGGCAGCCACGCGCGGGGGCTCCTGAGCCCAGGCCACTTCAAGCTGGGGCGCCCACTCCCGCGCGCGGCTGCGTCGGCGTCGAGCTACTGGTTGCCGATCTGCTTGTCCGCCGCGTCGCGTGCACCCTTGATCTGATCGGTGAACTTGTCGCCGGTCGCCTTCTGGGCGGCGTTCGCGACGCCGTCGAGGATCTTGTCGCTGATGTCCTCGGCCTTCTCGCTCTTGAGCGCCTCGGTGACTCGCGGGTCCTTGAGGAACTCCTGCGCCTTGCCGGTGATGTTCTCGATGCCCATGTGCTTCTCCTCTGCTGGGCGCCGCTTCCGCTCCGTCGCGAAAGCTGTTCGCGCGAGCAGAGCATAGCGTCGGTGGGTGGCGTTAGCCTGTCCTCATGCCTCACTTCACCACCGAAGACGCTGCAGTGCTGCGCGTCGATGAGAACTTCGATCTGGGTGCGCTCGACCCCCGCTCGACCCCTGGATTCACCGGCAAGAAAGCCGACGCCGCCTCCCTGTTCACCGAACACGACGACGAGATCGCGGAGCTGCAGGAGCGCATGTTCGCGAATTCGCGGGCTGGTCTCGAGGCGCCGTCCGTGCTGCTGCTCCTGCAGGGCATGGACACGTCCGGCAAGGGCGGAATCGTGCGTCACGTCATCGGGGGCGTCGACCCGCAGGGGGTGCAGATCGCGTCCTTCAAGGCGCCGACGGACGAGGAGCGTGAGCAGGACTTCCTCGTGCGCGTTCGCAAGCAGCTGCCCGCGGCAGGCAAGATCGGCGTCTTCGACCGCTCCCACTACGAGGACGTGCTCATCCAGCGCGTCCGCTCCTTCGCGCCGCCAGAGGAGATCGAGCGCCGCTACGGCGCCATCGTCGACTTCGAGAACGAGCTCGCCGCATCCGGAACCAAGCTCATCAAGGTCATGCTGCATATCTCGAAACAAGAGCAGGGCGCGAGGCTCGCGGAGCGGCTCGAGCGCCCCGACAAGCACTGGAAGTTCAACCCTGGCGACATCGACGAGCGTCTGCTCTGGGACCAGTACCAGGAGGCCTACGAGATCGCGCTGCAGCGCACGTCGACGCAGACCTCGCCCTGGTACTGCGTGCCCGCCGACCGCAAATGGTTCTCCCGCCTCGTCGTGAAGGGCCTGCTGCTGGATGCGCTGCGCGGCTTCGACCTGCAGTGGCCCGCCGCCGATTTCGACGTCGAGGCCGAGAAGCAGCGTCTCGCCGAGAGCTCGTAGCTCAGTCTGCGAGCTCGGGCGGCCAGACGACGCTGAACCGCTCGAAGACGACCTCGTGCTGCGGCGTGAACTCGCGACCGACCGCGGCCCGGGTGCGTTCCCAATAGCGCTGGTGCTCCCGGCGCCAGCTCTCGAGGCTCCGGTCGTCTTCACCCTCGTCGTAGGCGAAGGCCTCGTCGACGCTGTCGAAGGGGCCGACGCGCAGCTCCGTGCTGCGGATGACGACGACGGGCGTCCCTCGGCCATCGCACGCGATCCAGTGCGAGCCGATGCGGGGCAGCAGCTCGCCTTCCTCGGCGAACTCCTCGAGGAGCGCCGCGGTGGCGCGCTTCGGTCCGTGTGTCACCAGTGCAAGCAGCTCATCGGCGAGCTCGACGCTGTCGCCGAAGTTCTCGACCGAGTACTCGGGGGCGGCATCGGCGGCACCGGGGTTGGCGGCGCGGTAGGCGCCCCACATCGTGGCGGCCGCGACCCGGTCGAGTTCTGGGAGCTCCGTGCGGCCGAGGGCCGCATTGCTGTTGGGCGTCTCGGTCACCGCAGGACCCCCTCGTGCGGCCCGTCAGCGCTGTCGCCGCGGAGCGCCTCCACGATAGGACGGAACTTCAGCTGTGTCTCGCGGTACTCGTCTGAGGCATCCGAGGACGCCACGATGCCACCGCCCGCGTACGCCGTGATCGACCCGTTCGCGTCGATCTCGGCACCGCGCAACGCGACGGCCCATTCGCCGTCCCCACCAGCGCCCACCCAGCCGACTGGGCCGGCATAGCGCTGTCGGTCGAACGGCTCGAGGGCGAGGATCGCGTCAAGGGCCGTAGGTGTCGGGGTGCCGCCGACGGCCGCCGTCGGGTGGAGTGCATCCACGAGATCGAGCACCGTCACCCCTGCAGGCAGGGTGCCGCGGATATCGCTCGCGAGATGCCACAGGTTCGGGAGCTTGAGGGTGAAGGGGATGCGGCTGCTCGTGAGGCCCGTGCCCGGGTCGTCGTGCGTGTCGAGGGTCGCGAGCGAGGTGAGCGCGCTCTCGACGGCGAAGCGGTGCTCTGCCAGGTTCTTCTCGCTGTGCCGCAGCCTCGCCTCGGCCCGCGCGTCCGCCTCCTCGTCGCTGCCGCGGGGCGCCGTGCCGGCGAGCACACGCGCCGAGACCTGCCGCTCGAGCACACGCACGAGCGTCTCCGGGCTTGTGCCCGTGAGCCCGTCGACGGCGTAGGTCCAGCACTCCGGATACGCCGAGGCGAGCCTCGCGATCAGGCGGCGGCGGTCGGCGCCCTCCGGGAGTGAGCCGCGCTGCTCGCGCGCCAGCACGACCTTCGAGAGGTGACCGGTGTGGATGAGGTCGAGGGCTCGGTCGATGGCGCGCCGGTGCTCGTCGCCGGACATCAGGCCGTCCCTGAGCGTCGCCGCGGCGTCGATGTCGCCGAGCGGTGCAGCGTCGGGGAGGCGCGGCTCCGGGGCCGAGCCGTCGGCGGTGATCGCCGTCACGAAGCACCGCGCACCTCGACGCCCCACGACGAGCTCGGGAACCTCGAGGATGCTGCGCGCCCCGGATTCGGCGGCGAACGCGAACGCGCCGAACGCGATGAGGCCAGAGCCCGTCACCTTGGCGGCATCGTCGATCTCGGCTGCCCCCACGACGTCGCGCCAGGCGGCGGCGGAGTCCGGGATTCGCGTCGCGCCTGTGAACTCGCCGCGCCACGCACTCCCCGTGGCGACGACCCCATCGCCCTGACGAAGCCACACGAGGGGGGAGGTCGACGACGCGAAACGGAGGAGATCGCCCGGATCGGGGACCTCGATCGTCCGTGCGCGCAGGCGGGGGAGGATCACAGCTGGCACGACGGCAAGACTATCCCCAGCAATCCACTGGAACACGGCCAGGGCGAGACGTGCGCCGCAACGTAGGATGATCTGGTGACAAAAGCCGACCTGAACAAGCGACCCGAGCAAGTGTCGTCGATGTTCGACCGTGTTTCCAAGAAATACGACGAGACGAACGACATCTTGAGCATGGGCAACGCAGCGCGTTGGCGCGTGCAGACGCGGCACGCCATCGCCCCGCAGCCCGGCGAGAAGATCCTCGACGTCGCAGCGGGGACGGGCACTGTCAGCAAGGTCCTCGCCGACGCGGGCGCCAAGGTCACCGCTCTCGACTTCTCCGCGGGCATGATCGAGGAGGGCAAGCGCATCCACGGCGCGAACCCGAACATCGACTTCGTGCAGGGCGACGCGACCAAGCTCCCCTTCGACGACAACACCTTCGACGCGTCGACCGTGAGCTTCGGCCTGCGCAACGTGCAGCAGCCGAAGATCGCGCTCCAGGAGATGCTGCGCGTCACGAAGCCGGGCGGGCGCCTCGTCATCGCCGAGTTCTCGACGCCGCCGCAGGCCCTCATCCGCACGGGATACCGCGCCTACATGCAGATCGCGATGCCGACCATCGTGAAGCTCGTGAGCAGCGACCCTGAGGCCTACACCTACCTGAACGAGTCGATCATCGCCTGGCCGGCGCAGCGTGAGCTGGCGTCCTGGCTGCGCGAGGCGGGCTTCGAGCGGGTCAAGTACCGCAACCTCACCGCTGGTGTCGTGGCCCTGCACAAGGGATTCGTCCCGCTCGCCGACTCCGGCAGCATCCCGAGCTAGGGAGCGGCGCGCCAGCAGGAATCCGGCAGGGCGCCGGCCTGAACCCCCAACCAAGTTCGCCCGAAGGTCCCCTTCGAGCGGAGAACCTGAACCACCAGGAGACATGAGCGTGGAGCTCCCCAAGACCGAACAGCGCCGGAAGGCGCGAAGCACCGTGGTGCCGGGCGGAACCGACGACCTCTTCGACGGTCCGAACTCCGACGTGCTGCGCGAGCGCCTCGACGCCGGATTGGCCGCGGTCGAGACTCGTCTCCGCGCCGAAGTCCAGTACGCCGACGAGATCGCCGACGTCACCGCCCGCTACCTCCTCAACGCCGGCGGCAAGCGCCTGCGCCCCATGCTCACCGTGCTCGCCTCGCAGTTCGGTGACACCCCCGGGTCGGACGAGGTCATCACCGCGGCTGCCGCGGTCGAGCTCACCCACCTCGCCTCGCTGTACCACGACGACGTCATGGACGAGGCGGAGCTGCGTCGAGGCGTCGCCGCGGCGCACCTGCAGTGGGGCAACTCCATCGCGATCCTCGCCGGCGACCTGCTGTTCGCCCGCTCGAGCCTCCTCTTCTCGGAGCTCGGCCTGCGCGCCGTGCGCCTGCAGGCGACGATCTTCGAGCGGCTCGTGCTCGGCCAGATGCGCGAGACGACGGGGCCGGCCGCGGATGTGGACCGCATCGACCACTACGTCGGGGTCCTCGCGGACAAGACCGGCTCCCTCATCTCCGCTGCAGCCCAGTTCGGCGCGATCGTGTCCGGTGCACCGGAGTCCGTCGTGTCGGCGCTCGCCGAGTACGGTGAGCGGGTCGGCGTGGCCTTCCAGCTCGCCGACGACGTCATCGACCTGCAGCAGAACCCGGACGCGACGGGGAAGCTGGCCGGCACGGACCTGCGAGCCGGCGTCGAGACGCTGCCCGTGCTGCTGCTCGAGCGCCAGGCCGCGACCGACGAGGCGAGCCGCGACCTGCTGGAACGCATCCGGTCCAGGGTCGCCGGCGTCAACGAGCAGCCGGAGGAGACTCGCGCGAGCGAGGAGGAGATCTCAGGCATCATCCGCGAGCTCCGCGAGCACCGCGTGACGCAGCTGACGGTCGACGAGGCCCAGAACTGGGTGACGCTCGCCGTCGAAGCGCTGCGGCCGGTCAAGGCCGGCCCCGCGAAGAACGCCCTCGAGCGCTTCGCCGCAGAGGTCGTCAGCCGCGACCGCTGACCGAGCCGTCCACGAGACAGCTCACCCCCTGACCCCTTTTCTGGAGGACATGTGACCACGCTCCGCCTTGCCATCGTCGGCGCAGGACCCGCCGGGATCTACGCGGCAGACATCCTGCAGAAGATGGAGCGGCAGTTCGATCTCTCGATCGACCTGTTCGACAAGCTGCCGGCGCCGTACGGTCTCGTCCGGTACGGCGTGGCCCCGGACCACCCGCGCATCAAGGGCATCATCAACGCCCTCCGCGAGGTGCTCGAGTCTGGTGTCATGCGGGTCTTCGGTGGGGTCGAGTTCGGCAAGGACATCACGCTCGACGACCTCAAGCAGCATTACCACGCGGTGATCTTCTCGACCGGAGCCATCCGCGACGCCTCCCTCGACATTCCCGGCATCGAGGCCGACGGCAGCTTCGGCGCAGCCGACTTCGTGAACTGGTACGACGGGCACCCCGACGTGCCGCGCACCTGGCCGCTCGAGGCGCGGGAGATCGCCGTGATCGGGAACGGCAACGTCGCGCTCGACGTGGCCCGCATGCTCGCGAAGCACCCCAAGGACCTCCTGTCCACCGAGGTGCCGCAGAACGTCGTCGACGGGCTCGAGTCGAGCCCCGTGACGGATGTGCACGTGTTCGGGCGTCGGGGGCCCGCGCAGGTGAAGTTCACGCCCCTGGAGCTGCGCGAGCTCGGTGAGATCCCTGACGTCGACATCATCGTCGACGAGGACGACTTCGACCGTGACCCAGCCGCGGCCGAGCTTGCGAAGACCAACAAGCAGCTCATGGTCATCGGCCGGATCATGGGCAAGTGGCGCGGCGAGCGTGAGCTCACCGCATCGCGGCGCCTGCACCTTCACTTCTACTCGAAGCCGGATGCGGTGCTCACCGAGGAGGGCCCAGAGGGTGAGCGTGTGCGCGCGATCCGCATCGAGCGCACGGAGCCCGACGCCGAGGGTGGCGTGCGGGGTACTGGCGAGTTCATCGAGTACCCGGTGCAGGCCGTCTACCGGGCCATCGGGTACTTCGGCTCGCCGCTTCCCGGGGTTCCCTTCGACGAGCACCACGGCGTCATCCCGAACCACGAGGGTCAGGTGTGGGACGACGACAACCAGCAGGTGAACGGCATGTACGCGACCGGGTGGATCAAGCGCGGCCCCATCGGCCTCATCGGGCACACGAAGTCGGATGCGCTCGAGACCGTCACGCACCTCGTTGCCGACCAGGGCAACTGGTGGACTCCGGCCGACCCGAGCGAAGCCTCCATCATCCAACTCCTCGAGTCACGTGATGTGCGGTTCACTGACCTCGAGGGGTGGCGTCGTCTGGATGCGCACGAGCTCGCGCTCGGCGAGGCGGCTGGTCGCGAGCGGATCAAAGTCGTGGACCGCGAGGAGATGACGCGGATTTCCCGCGGCGAATAGGGCTTCCGCCATCTCTTGACAAAGAGGGGAGTTCTCCCCATCGCGGAACGACGGTTCACCTCGTACGCTCGAAGTACGCGCAGAGAGCGGAAGAAATTCCCGGGCCTGAATCGGTCCGGGGCACCGACTTCAGCCGGCGGTTGAGCCGCGTCGCATTGGTCGTTCTGACCGCGGCGCGAAACTGGGGGAGCTCGCCGTCGGCTGAAGACCCTTTCTGATCGTTCGGGCGGCCTCGATCGAGAAGTGCGACCTCGAGTGGGTTCCTACTGGATGACGCTCGTCAGGCGTGCGACGTTGTCGAGCGCTCGCGTCAGGATCGGTCGCTGCCGCCACTCCTCGAGGGTGAGCTCGTAGCTGCGCTGCCGGTACCCGTTCTCGACCTCGCGCATCCGGTTCACGAACTCCTCGCCGTGCACCATGAGCATGAGCTCGGCGTTGAGGGTGAAGGAGCGCATGTCCATGTTGCTGGAGCCGATGAGGGTGACGGAGTCGTCGAAGGTGATGTGCTTCGAGTGGAGGATGTACGGGCGCCGGTACAGAATGATCTTCACTCCGGCCCGGAGGAGCGCCTCGTAGTAGGAGCGCTGTGCGTGGAAGACGAAGAACTGGTCGGCGATCTCCCCGACGAAGAGCTCGACGCTCACTCCTCGCTGCACGGCCGTGGTGATGGCGTACATGAGCGAGTCGTCGGGCACGAAGTAGGGGCTGACGATGACGATGCGCTCTCTCGCCGCGTAGAGCAGCTGATTGAAGAGGCGGAGGTTGTTCTCGTTCTCGTAGCCTGGCCCGCTCGGCACGAGCTGGCATGGGAAGACGTCTTCCTGGTCGCCCGCTTCGATCTCTGCTTCCGCTTCGTCGGGCTCGGGGGTGACGGGGTCGTTCTCGAAGACGTCGGTGAGCAGCTCCTCCGTCTCCGCGTACCAGTCGGAGATGAAGACGGCGTTGACTCCCGTCACCATGGGGCCCTCCATGCGGAGCATGAGGTCTTTCCACCTGAGGGAGTCGGTGCCGGGCTTGGGGCCACGGTGGTAGTCGCGGGAGATGAGGTTCTGCGAGCCGAGGTAGGCGGTGCGTCCGTCGACGACGAGGAGCTTGCGATGGTTGCGGAGGTCGACGCGCTGCATGCCGCCCTCCCACGGGTACAGCGACAGCATGCGGTGCCAGTCGGCGCCGATCTCGGTGAGCCGCTGCTTCATCTTCTTGTAGCCCCGGTACCGCATCGAGCCGATGTGGTCGAAGAGCACCCGCACCTTCACGTCACGTTGCACGGCACGTTCGAGGGCGTCGAAGAAGGGGGCGGTGGCGTCGTCGTGGCTCATGGCGTAGAAGAGCACGTTGACGTAGCTCTCCGCCTGGTCGATCTCCCGAGCCATGCGCCTGATGGAGCGGTTGTAGCTGCCGTGGAGCTCGAGGCGGTTGCCGTCGGCGAGGGGGATCGCGGTGAGGTGCTCACCGAGCTTCGTGACCTGCTCGAACCAGGAGGGGTGCGTGATGGCGCGCTCCGCCGGGGCGATCTGGTCGGTGGCATCGCGGATGATGCCGTCGACCTGCGCCTGCATGCGTCGCCGCCTCGTCGGCAGCTGGTTGGTGCCGAACAGGAAGAACAGGATCACCCCGGCGTAGGGGATGAGGACGATCGTGATGATCCAGGCGAGCGCTGTCGTGGGCCGTCGGTTGCGGGGGATGACCACTACTGCCGTGACGATGATGAGCACGTAGATGGTGGCCACGAGCCCGAACCAGAACCCGGTCAGACCGAGTTCTGGGTACCACGGCATGAGCGCCCCGACGGTCGTGCTCGGGTCGTAGCCGGCGCGGCCGCCTGCGACCCCGGGTGGCACTAGCGGCGGTTGACGAACTGGAGGTCGACCTCGACGTCGGCGGCCTTGAGCAGTGCCATGGTGGCCTGCAGGTCGTCGCGGCTCTTCGAGGAGACGCGGAGCTCGTCGCCCTGGATCTGCGCCTTGACGCCCTTGGGGCCCTCGTCGCGGATGAGCTTGGTGAGCTTCTTCGCGCTCGGCTGGTCGATGCCCTCCTTGAGGGAGGCCTCGATGCGGTACTCCTTGCCGGAGGCGTAGGGCTCACCGACATCGAGCGTCTTCAGCGAGAAGCCGCGCTTGATGAACTTGGTCTGCAGGACATCGAGCACCGCCTTCACGCGCTCTTCACTGGAGGCCTTGAGGAGGAGCTTCTCGCCAGACCAATCGACCGAGGCGCCGACGCCCTTGAAGTCGTAGCGCGTCTCGAGCTCCTTCTGCGCTTGGTTGACGGCGTTGTCCGCCTCCATCTTGTCGACCTTGTTAACGACGTCAAACGAGGAATCTGCCATGCCGTCCATGGTAGCGAGGCCCGCCGACAATCTCGCGAGCGTGGCGGTTCGTCGGGTCGTTTCGACAAACCGGGTGGAAGTCGGTAGTCTCTAGCCTGCACGTTTGCGCTTCGCGCTGTGCACTGGCGAGTTACCCAAGCGGCCAAAGGGATCTGACTGTAAATCAGACTGCTCAGCATTCGGGGGTTCGAATCCCTCACTCGCCACGAACACCATGACGCGAGACATCTTCGAGATGTCTCGCGTCATTTGCGTCTCCGGGATCATCCCCAGCCCCATCCCCGCCCCTACCCCCGCCGCCGAGGGCTGACTTGTGGTCGCTTCCGGGCGGTGTTGACGACCACAACTCAGCTTTCGGCGGCGGCGGCGGCGGGGGCAGGGGCGGGGGTAGCGCGTCGACGGCGCACCTTCGTTGCCGGGGCCTCGCTCGGCAGTCGCGCCTCGAGGAGCGGCATGGACTCGATGCGGCCCCGTTCGACGTGAGCGGCCGTCAGCAGCTCTGCCACGTCGGCTTGACCCGCCACGATCGCGTCGACGATCTCTCGGTGCTCGACCCACATCGCGGCGGTGTCGCGCTGCGGTGTGAGGCGGAAGAGCCAGCGCACGCGTCCGCTCATAAGCTTCGTGACCCGGCGCAGGAGCGCGTGGTCGGCGAGCGCGATGATCTCCTCGTGCAGGTCGGAGTTGCGCGTCGAAGGCGGTGCGTCCGACTGGGCGTCGGACGTCGACCCGTCGTGTGCAGACTGCAGGGCCGCCAGCATCGGGCCGACGTCGGCGCCGGCCTGCGCCCGCCTGGCGGCGAAGGCGGAGGCCATCGGCTCGAGCTGTCGGCGCAGGTCGAACACCTCCATCGCATCGGTGACGGTGAGGATGTGCACGACGGCGCCACGCCGCGGCTGCGAGGTGATGAACCCCTCGGACTCGAGGATCGGCAGGGCCTCCCGAACGGGGATGCGCGACACCTCGAGTCGCTCCGCGATCTCGCGCTCGTTGAGTTTCGACCCCATAGCGAGCTCGCCCGTGATGATCTGCTCGCGGAGGGCGTGCGCGATGCGTGCTGGGGTCGGCTCGAGGCTCATGGGGACCATTCTGGCACGGTCACAAACCGGCTTTTGGAATGCCAATAGCCACCTAAAACGACTCTGAGGGTGCCCAATCGCGGTTTTGGTATGCAAACGTGACGCCAGGGTAAGAACTGTGTGACGAGCGTGTTACTTCGTGCCGAAGCGCGCAGGAGGTCGCATAGCGTCGCCGACGTGCTCCCGTTTATCGCCCGCCGACTGGCCCTCGCCGTCGCCACCGTGCTCGCCGTGGTGACCATCGCTTTCGCGCTCGGCCGCGCCACCGGTGAGCCCGGTGCGCTGCTCCTGCCCGACAACGCGACGCAGGCCGAGGTCGATGCGCTCAACACCGCGCTCGGCTTCGACCGCCCCCTCATCGTGCAATATCTCGACACCATCGCCGGTCTTTTCACCGGCGACTTCGGCAGCTCGTACCGGCTGCACGAGTCAGCGCTCGGACTTGTCCTCGAGCGGGTTCCCGCCACACTCGAGCTGGCCTTCTGGGCCTTCGTCATCGGACTCGGGCTCGCCGTCGCGGCTGCGCTGGCCATCCAGCTCACCGGCAGCCGGACGCTGCGCGCCGTGGTGGGGTGGGCCGGCGCCGTGCGCCAGTCGGTGCCGGACTTCTTCTTCGCGCTGCTCCTGGTGCTCGTCTTCTCGGTGCTGCTCGGCGCGCTGCCCTCGCTCGGGCGAAACAGCTACGCCAGCCTCGTGCTGCCAGTGCTCACGCTCGCCACTGGCCAGTTCGTCATGTACCTGCGCCTGCTCGACTCATCCCTCAGCGAGCAGGCCGGTCAGGACTACGTGCGCACCGCCATCGCGCAGGGTCAACGCCGCTCGACGGTGCTGTTCACCCGCATGCTGCCGAACGCGGCGCTGCCCGTGCTCGGCATGGCGGGACTCAACCTCGGGGGGCTGCTCGGCGGCACCGTGGTGGTCGAGGTCGTGTTCGCATGGCCGGGGCTCGGCCAGCTCCTCACCACGGCAGTGAGCCAGCGTGACTTCCCGATCGTCCAAGCCGGCCTCGTCTTCGTCGCGCTTGCCTTTGTCATCGTCAACACCGCGGTGGACGTGCTCGTCCGCCGAATCGACACGAGGACGGCCGCAGCATGACCGCTCAGCTCACCCCCATCACCCCCATCACCCCCGTCACCCCAGTTACGTCGGCCACGCCGGTGCCGCGTCGCCTGCGCCTGCGCCCCGGCGCCGTCGTCGGCGCGATCATGATCGGCGCCGTGCTGCTCCTCACGGCCATCGTGCCGATGCTGCCCGGCTTCGACCCGATGGGGCAGGACCTGCGCGCCGCGATGCTGCCGCCGTTCACCGATCCGGCGCATCCGCTCGGCACCGACGCCCTCGGCCGGGACCTCCTCGACCGCATCGCGCTCGCCTCCGCGGTGACGCTCGGCATGACCGTGCTCATCGTGGTGATGAACGCCCTCATCGGCAGCACCGTCGGCATCCTCGCCGGCTACTTCGGCGGGCGTCTCGAAGCGCTCGTGACGCTGCTCAGCAACGTGACGCTGGCCATGCCCGTCGTCCTTCTGCTCATTGCCATCTGCGCCGTCCTGCGTCCGAGCGCGGGGCTCACGATCCTGGTGCTCGGCTGCACCTGGTGGGTCGGCTACGCACGGGTCACGCGCAACGTCGCTGCCTCGCTGCGACGCCAGGACTTCGTCGTCTCGCCACTGACCCAGGGCGGCGACACCATCTGGGTGCTCACCCGCCACATCGTCCCCAACATCTGGCCGCACACGCTCATCATCGCCGCCACCGACCTCGCCACGATCGTGCTCATCACCTCCTCGCTCGAGTACCTCGGCCTCGGCGTGCAGCCCCCGGTGCCGAGCTGGGGCGGCATGATCTTCGACGGCCAGCGCCACCTCGGCAGCGACCCCTGGCTGTCGCTCCTCCCAGGAATCGTCATGCTCCTCGCCGTCGGCGGAGTGCAGTTCCTGAGCCAGCAGTTCACAGCAGAGACCCGCGGCTCGCTGCTGCGGAAGGGAGGCATGCGATGAATCCGGTACTGCGCATCGAGGACCTGCGTATCGAGACGACAGGCGAGGCGCCACGCACGCTCGTCGACGGCGTCACGCTCCAGGTCGACCGCGGCGAATCGCTCGGAGTGGTCGGGGAGTCCGGTTCGGGCAAGAGCCTGACCGTGCTCGCCGCGCTCGGCCTGCTCCCCGCTGGCACCCGCATCGCCGCCGGCCGCATCCTGCTCGACGACACGGTGCTCGTCGACACGGAGGCCGATATCTGGATGCGCGAGCGCGAGCTGCGCGGTCTGCGCGGACGCACGGCCGCGATGGTGTTCCAGGACCCCATGTCCTCGCTCGACCCGCTCCGCGCGGTCGGCGCGCAGGTCGCAGCAGCGGTGCGGGTGCACCAGCCCATGAGCCGACGGGCGGCCCGCGACCGCGCCGTTGAGCTGCTGACCGCGGTCGGCGTGCGGGAGGCTGCCGAGCGTGCCGCCGCCCGACCCCACCAGTGGTCCGGTGGCATGCGCCAGCGAGCCATGATCGCGATGGCGATCGCCCACGACCCGCTCCTCCTCATCGCCGACGAGCCCACCACCGCCCTCGACGTGACGGTGCAGGCGCAGGTCATGGACCTGCTCGCCGAAGTGCGCGAGCGCACCGGTTCGGCGCTCGTGCTCATCACCCACGACCTCGGCCTGGTCGCCGAGAACAGCGACCGGCTCGCCGTCATGCACCACGGCCGGGTCGTGGAGACCGGTGTAACACGAGCTGTGCTCGACAACCCCGCCGAGGACTACACCAAGCGCCTCATGGCGGCCATCCCCGCCGAGAGCGAGCGCGCCGCGAGCGCCGTGTGCCCCGGCGAGCCGGACGCGCTGGTCGCCGACGGCGTCGTGGTCGAGTACCGCGTGCACGGCCGAAGGCAGCCAGTGCGGGCAGTGGACGGCGTCTCGCTGCGGATCGCGGCAGGCGAGACGGTCGCCGTCGTCGGGGAATCGGGATGCGGCAAGTCGTCGCTGGCCAAGGCCGTGCTCGGCGTGCAACCCGCCGCCGCAGGCAGCATCGAGCTCGGCGGGGTCGCAGTCCACAACGAGCTCGCGGCGCGCAGTGCGGCGGAGCGGGAACGCGCGCAGATCGTCTTCCAGGACCCGTACTCGGCCCTCGACCCGCGCTTGACCGTGCACGACCTCGTGGCCGAGCCTCTGCGCATCCGGCACGCCTACGACCGAGGGACCGTGACCCGCCTGCTCGCCGATGTCGGCCTCGACGAGCAGCACGGCGCCCGCCTCCCTGCTCAGCTCTCCGGGGGCCAGCGCCAGCGCGTGGGCATCGCACGCGCCCTGGCGCTGCGCCCTCGGCTGCTTGTGCTCGACGAGCCCGTCTCGGCCCTCGACGTGTCGATCCAGGCGCAGGTGCTCGAGCTGCTCGACGCACTCCAGCGCGAGCACGGGCTCGGCTACCTCTTCATCTCACATGACCTCGGCGTCGTGCGGAGCATCGCCGACCGCGTGGTCGTGATGCAGGAGGGGCGGATCGTCGAGGAGGCCTCGACCGCCGAGATCTTCACCTCCCCCAAGCACCCGTTCACCCGACAGCTCCTCGACGCCGTGCCCCGCCTCGACGGGGCGCGCCGCGGAGCGCATCCGCTTCCCGTCTCCTGACCCACCGACCCCCCCCGAACTGAGGAACTCCATGCCCAAGCACGCCCTCCGACGTCGCCTCCTCGCGACCGGTGCATTCGCCGCCACCGGCACCCTCCTGCTCACCAGCTGCGCAGGTGGCTTCGAACCCACCAGCGCCGAAGGCGAGACCCCCACCAAGATCGTCGCCGCCATCCCCACCGACCCGAGCTCCATGGACCCGATCCGCTCGGGAGCCCTCGTCGTGCTCTCGGTGTTCTTCCACACCTTCGACCAGCTCGTCGCGATCACCGCCGAGGGCGAGCTCGCACCGAAGCTCGCCACCGAATGGACCTCCAACGACGACCTCACGCAGTGGGACTTCACCCTGCGCGAGGGTGTCACCGCCAGCAACGGCGAGGCCATCACCGCCGAAGACGTCGCTTTCTCCTACCAGACGATCCTCGACGACCCGACCGGCGAGAACTTCGCCTACCTCAGCTCCGTCGCGTCGGTCGAGGCCGTCGACGAGCTCACCGTGCGCTTCACCCTCAACTCGCCGTTCTCGGCGTTCCCGCGCAACACCTCGCTCATCTCGATCGTGCCCGCCGACACCTACCAGGAAGTGGGCGCCGACGCCTTCGCCCAGGACCCCATCGGGTCCGGTCCCTACGTCTTCGACAGCATCCAGACCGGCGTCTCCTACGACCTCGCCCGCAATGACGACTACTGGGGCGAGGCTCCCGCCATCGAGCAGATCTCGCTGCAACCCGTCTCCTCCGACGAATCACGCGTCAACGGGGTGCTCTCCGGCAGCCTCGATGTCGCGCCGATCGGACCCACGCAGGTCTCCTCGGTCGACGGGCAGGGCTCCGCGCAGGTGTTCTCCGCCCTGTCGAACGGCGTCGTCTTCCTCGGCGTCAACTCCACCAGCGGAGTGCTCACCGACGTGCGCATCCGCGAGGCCATCGCCCTGGCCATCGACAAGGAAGCCATCACCGGCGGGCTGCTCGGCGGCCTCGCCGAACCCGCCAGCGCCATGCTCGCGCCAGCCGTCGAAGGCTACAGTGACGACGTGACTGACCCCGGCTACGACCAGGAGCGGGCTCGCGAGCTCCTCGCGGAAGCCGGCTACGCGGGCGAGTCGATCCCCTTCGACTACGCGACCGACGGACGCATCCCCCTCTCCTCGGAGGTCGCGCAGACCATCCAGGCGTCGCTCGCCGAGGTCGGCATAACCGTCGAGCTCCGCGGTGCAGATCAGCAGGCCCACACGCTGAAGGTCCGCAGCAAGGAGATGCAGGGCATCTACCTCAACACCTGGGCGCCCTCGACGGTCGACGGCGACCTCCCGCTGACCGACTTCTACGAGACCGCAGGGAACAACAACTACGCGCAGGACCCGCGCACCGCCGAGCTCGCGGCCGAACAGCGGGCCGTCACGGGCGAGGAACGCCTCGACGTCTTCGCCGAGCTCCTCAACTACAGCAACGAACAGGGATACTTCGTGCCGCTCTACGTGCCAATGAACAACTACGCAGCAGACCCCGACCTCGACTGGACGCCCCGCGCGGACGGCCTGTTCGACTTCACCCAGACGAGCTTCCGTTGAGCGCCGCGCTGATCCGCGACGCCCGCCCCTGGGGTGGGGAGCCAGCCGACGTCCGGCTGCAGGATGGCAGGATCGCCGCCTTCCTGCCGACCGGCACGCCACCGGAGCCGGGTGAGACGGTGATCGAGGGTCGCGGTCGCATCCTGCTGCCCTCCTTCGCCGACGTGCACGTGCACCTCGACTCCACGCGCATCGGCCTGCCGTTCCGCCCGCACACCGGCAGCCCCGGCGTCTGGGGGATGATGCTCAACGACCGCGTCAACTGGCGCGAGGCCGAGGCGTCCATGGAAGAGCGGACGAGCGGCACGCTGGCGCGCATGATCGCCCACGGCACGACAAGCGCACGCAGCTACGCGCAGGTCGACGTGGATGCGGGACTCGAGCGGCTCGAGGCGGTGCTCGCCGCCAAGCAGCGGCACCGCGAACGCGCCACCGTGGAGGTGATCGCCTTCCCCCAGGCGGGTCTGCTCCGCGAGGAAGGCTCCTTCGAGCTGCTCGAGGAGGCCATGCGCTCCGGCGCCGACGTGGTCGGCGGCATCGACCCGTGCCAGCTCGACCGCGACCCCGCCAAGCACCTCGATCTGGTCTTCGGGCTCGCCGAGCGCTACGACGCCCCCATCGACATCCACCTGCACGAGCCCGATCAGCTGGCTCGCTTCTCCGCCGAGCTCATCGTGGAGCGCACCCGTGCGCTCGGCATGACCGGACGAGTGACCATCTCCCACGGCTACGGCCTCGGCGAGCTGCCGCGCGAGCAGCTCGTCCCGCTTGTCGAGCAGTTCGCAGAGCTCGACATCTCCTGGGCGACCATTGCACCGGCCAAGCCCCTGCCGACGCTCCTGCTGGCGGAGCACGGCATCCGTCTCGGCCTCGGCCAGGACGGGCAGCGGGACTACTGGTCGCCGTACGGCAACGCCGACATGCTGGATCGCACCTGGCAGTTGGCCTTCACGAACGGCTTCCGTCGCGACGCGGACATCGAGCACTGCATCGCCATCGCCACCGTCGGCGGACGCTCCGTGCTCGGCACCGCGCCAGCGCTGCAGGGCGCGCTCGACCGGCCGGGCGTGGCCGTCGGCGACCCCGCCGACCTGCAGCTCATCGAGGGGGAGACCGTGACCAGCGCGATCATGGACCGCCTCCCCGATCGCACCGTGCTCTTCGGCGGGGTGGTCGTGGCAGACGCGCTCGAACTCGTGGGCACCGCGTGATCGTGCTCACCGCCTCGCAGCTGGAGCCGCTGGTCGACCGGCCGGCCACCGAGCGTGCCGTGGCGAAGATCTTCTCCGAGATCGCGCGAGGCAGCGCCGACCAGCCGCCGCCCACCTCCATGAAGACGGAGGCTGGCACCGGCCGCTACGTGCTCATGTCGGCACTGTCGGAGGCCACCGGCACCGCCGCGGTGAAGCTGCTCGCCGACGTCCCCGACAACGCGGCGCGGGGGCTGCCGACGCAGCGTTCGATGATCACCGTGCTCGACCGCGAGCTGGGAGCCCCGGTCGCACTGCTGCACGGCGGGGTGCCGACCCGGGTGCGCACGGCAGCCGCGAGTGCCGTCGCCACGCGGGCCCTGGCCCGCGACGACAGCCGCGTCCTCGGCCTGGTCGGCGCTGGCGGGCTCGCGCGGGAGCACGTCGAAGCGCTGCGAGGCGTGCGCGACTGGGATCGCCTCGTCATCTGGTCGCGCACCAGAGCGCGGGCCGTCGCGCTCGCGGAGTCGCTCGAATGGTCGGGGGCGATCGAGGTCGTCGACTCGTGCGAGCGCGTCTTCGGGGTGGCGGACACGGTGTGCACGCTCACTCCATCGGTCAGCCCCATCGTGCGAGGTGAGTGGCTGCGCCCCGGGCAGCATCTCAACGTCGTCGGTGCCAGGCCGCGAGCCGACGAGCGCGAGGTGGATGCGCTGACCATGTCGCGATCGTCCGTGTGGGTCGACGACCTGGCGACGGCGCGCACGAAATCGGGCGATCTCATGCTCGCGGTCGCGGAGGGTGCGCTCAGCCTCGACGACCTCGTCGGAACCCTCGGCGAGGTGCTGGCTGGGCTACGGCCTGGGCGGACGAGCGCCGACGAGATCACGTTGTTCGACTCCGTCGGCATCGGCGCTCAGGACCTCGCCATCGCCGACCTCCTGGTGCGTGAAGCCCGCGTTCGGGGTGTTGGGATCGAACTCGATCTCAACGGCTGAGGGTCGGCCGGGCTCGGCTATCGGGCTCCGGCCATCACGGTCGCGTGCCAGGCATCCAGGAGGCGCGCGACCGTGCGGGTCTGCTCCCAGGGCATGGCGCGCGACTCGAGCCGCCCGTCCCTGAGGGCGCGCGAGACCGCATCCGCCTCGGCCGCGAACGGGTGGACCTGCGCCACCTCGATCGTGTCCCGCTGCCCGTCGTGGAAGTGGTCGAGGGTCTTCGGCGAGTGGTTCCGGTCGCCGAACGCGTTCTCGAGCGTGATCCAGCCCCCGTCCCCGACGATGTCGGCCCGCTTGGACAGCTGGGTGTCGATGGAGCAGTCGACGTAGGCGGTGAAGTCCACCGCCGCCAGCCTGGCCGAGGCGTACACGTCGACGCCTCTCTCGACCCGTCCGTGCGCGGCCTCGAGGGCCAGGTCCTCGAGCGCGACGCCAGCTGCAGCGGCCGCCGCGACCGCGAAGGAGACGGGGTAGCCGCCGACGTCGAAGATCGCCCCGCCTGCTAGCGCCGGGTCGAACAGCCGGCCGTCGCTGCCGCCCGCTGCGAAGCCGAACTCTGCGCGCACCTGCATCGGGGCAGCGACCTGCCGCCATGTCAGGCGCCGACCGATCGCGCGAGCGAGCGGACTGAAGCGATGCTTGTACGCCTCGACGACGGGCAGGCCCGCGCGCTCGGCGGCGGCGAGGACACGCTCGGTCTCGGCGGCGCTCGGTGCGAGCGGCTTCTCGCAGAGCACGGCCTTGCCCGCCTCGAGCGCCGCGATCGCGAGCTCGGCATGGGTCGTATGCACCGTGGCGACGTAGACGGCATCGACATCGTCGCGCGCCAGGACGTCCGCGTAGGTGCCAGAGACCTCCGCGCCATAGCGCGCCGCGAAGACCGCCGCGCGGGCAGGGTCGCGACTCGCGACCGCTAGCAGCTCGCCGTGCTCGGAGCTGGGAAGCCACTTCGCGAACGACTCCGCGATCGCGCCCGGTCCGAGGATCGCCCACCTGGTCTTCTGCATGACGCGAAACTATCGGAGCCGGCTCGCACTCATCCACAGCCCGACCGCGAACGTCGCGTTTGGCGGTAGGTTCTGGATGCAGCGGTGCAGGGGCGGGGCCCCGATGGGAGTCCAGGAAGGGGCGGCGACGTGGCCGAGCCGAGACAGCAGGTGGTCGCCGTCGACCTCTCCAAGCGCGACCTGACGCTCGACCTCGCGCGCGTGTTCTGCGTGCTGCTCGTGGTCCTCATCCACCTCCTCATGGTCGGAATCGGTGTGGATGCGACCGGGCAGCTGGTCGCGTCCCGTCCGCTCGAGGCCCAGCCCTGGTTCGCGCTCGCCACCTGGGCCGGGCAGATCATGCCGCTCTTCTTCTTCGTCGTCGGAGGCTTCGCGTCGATCACGGCCTGGCGAAGTGCCGTGCGGCGGGGCTCCACGCCGGCGGACTACGTGCGCTCGCGGGTGCTCAGGCTGGCCCAGCCGGCGCTGCCCCTGTACGCCTTCTTCCTCGTCGGCATCGGTGCGGCCACGCTCGCAGGACTCGACCCGGCGCTCGTCGACCTGGCGGCATCCGGCGCCGGCACACCCCTGTGGTTCCTCGCCGCGTACACGCTGTGCCAGGCAGTCGTGCCGTGGATGGCGGGCTGGCACGCCCGCGCCCCGCGGAGCACCCTGGGCGTCCTGCTCGCCGGCGTGATCGCGGTCGACGCGGCCCGCTTCGCGACTGGCGTTCCCGAGGTGGGCCTCCTCAACCTGTTCTTCGTGTGGGTGCTCGTGCAGCAGCTGGGATTCTGGTTCGCCGACGGGTGGCTCGACCGGCGGCGCCCGCTCACCCTCCTGGCCATCGCCGTCCTGGCGTACGCGTCGCTCGCACCGCTCACGACACTCGGGCCCTACTCGCCGGACATGCTCTTCAACCTCAACCCGGCGACGCTGCCGCTTGTGGTGCTCGCCGTCGCGCAGGCATGCATCCTGGGTCTCCTGCGGCCCGCGCTGGCGAGACTCATGCAGACGTCGGGCGCGCGCGCGGTCGTGTTCCTCGTCGGGTCTCGGCTCATGACGGTCTACCTGTGGCACCTGCCCGTGATCCTGCTCGTCTCAGGTCTCGCGCTCCTCATCCCGGGCGGGGCACCCGAGCCTGGCTCCACGGCGTGGTGGTGGAGCCGCATCCCGTACTTCCTCGTCGTGCTCGTCTCGGTCTACGGACTGTCGTTCATCGTGGGGCGGTGGGAGACCCCGCGGGAGGTGGGGCGCACCCCGCCGGGGCGGGTGGTCGCGGTGGCCGTGGTCTGCGCCTTCACGCCGTCGTTCCTCGTGCTGCAGTTCCTCATGGACCTGCCCCTCGCCGCGACCGGCACGGTGCTGCTGAGCGCGGCCATCCTGCTGCTCGGGCGTTGGCCGTCACGCGCGCCTGTGCATCGGCCGAGGGGAACCTGACGGTTCGCCATCACCGCTCGTGGACACGGCGATCGACCCGCCAGACTTGGCGCACAGCTCTCGACGAGGACCGGAGACGACCGTGACCGCACCGAAGCAAGGCGAAGACCCCGTCAGCAGCTACCGGCCCCGCCTCGTGCCGTGGGCCCTCGGCATCGCGATCGGCATTGCGATCGGCGTCGTGATCTCCGTCATTCTCTCGATGAGCGCGGGGTTCACGATCGCGTTCCTCTTCATGGGCGTCGCGATCGGCGTCGGCTTCGCGATCGCCCTGCAGGCCGCGTTCGACGACATGGCGCGCAAGAGGAAGTAGGCGTCAGATCGTGGCGGCGAGGGCCAGCGTCGCGAGCGGGACGATGATCGCGACGCCGACCAGCCCGAGGGCCACGAAGCGGAGCCACGAGATCGTCACGTCGAGCGCCACGAGACGCTCGTGCCAGAGCAGCGTCGCGAGCGACGCCCAAGGGGTGACGAGCGGGCCGAGGTTGACCCCGATGAGCAGCGCGACCAGGCGAGCCGGGCTGTCGGCCACCGGCTCGAGTGCCAGGTAGGCGGGCAGGTTGTTGATGCCATTGGCGCTCGCGGCACCGATCGCGGAGAGCTGCAGGAGGCTCAGCGGGTCGTCCCCGCTTCCCGAGACCGCGGCGAGCAGCTCGCTCAGGCCGTGCGCGTGGGCCGCCTCCACCAGCACGAACAGCGAGCCGGCGATGCCCAGCGCCTGCCACGGCACGAGCCCGAAGCGCAGCGCTCCGCGGCGGCGGACGGCGAAGGCGACGATGAGCAGCAGCGCGGCGGCTCCCGCCGGGATCGCCACCTCGACGCCGGTGACGAGCGCCGGGAGGAGCAGCGCGGTGACCACGGCGGCGAAGATCAGGAGCGGCCGGTCCTGGATGCTCGTCGGGGTCGGCATCCGGTAGCGGCGGTCGAGCTCTCTCCGGAACACGAACGACAGGATGGCGGCGCTCGCGAGCACGCCCACGAGTGCAGGGGCCCACGTGATCGCAAGGAACTGCAGGGGCCCGCCCTCGAAGGAGCGGGCAGCGAGCAGGCTCGTGAGGTTCGAGACCGGGAGGAAGAGGGAGGCCGTATTCGCGAGCCACACCGTCGCGAGCGCGAACGGGATGGGCGAGACGCCGACGTGCACGGCGAGCAGGACGACGACGGGCGTCACGAGCACGGCGGTCGTGTCGAGCGAGAGGAAGGCGGTGCTGACGGTGGCGAGCAGCAGGACGAGCATCCACAGCAGCCAGAGGCGCCCTCGCCCGAGCTTCGCGAGACGGTCGGCGAGCACCGAGAAGACCCCGGCGTCGCTCGCGAGCTCCGCGACGATCGTGATGCCGACGACAAACGCGAGCACGGGCACCACACGCTCGCCCAGCTCCAGCAGCTCAGGGGCCGGGAGCACTCCGATGGCCGCGACGACGACCGCCGCGACGACAAGCACGGCGGTGGCGATGATGGGGGCGACGCGGGCGACGTGGGACTCAGCCATGGCTGAGCAAGCATAGGCCCGCGAAGGGCTTGCGATGTCGGAGTCCGCTCGTAGGATTCGAGCATGACCTCGAACGGGGATGTTCCTGCGCGGAGAGCGGCCGTCATCGTGAGCGGGCTGCGCGTCGAACGCGGGCGAGCGACGGTCTTCGATGGGCTCGACCTGTCCATCCCCAGCGGCCAGATCACAGGGCTCCTCGGGCCGTCCGGATGCGGGAAGACGACGCTCATGCGCGCCATCGTGGGCGTGCAGAAGACGGCAGGCGGCACCGTGACCGTGCTGGGTGAGCCCGCCGGCTCCCGGCAGCTTCGCTCGCGTGTCTCGTACGCGACGCAATCCGCATCCGTGTACGACGACCTGACCGTGGCGCAGAACCTCAGCTCCTTCGCGAGCATCCTCGGCAGCCGGCGAGCGGACGTGGCCGCCGTGATCGACCGGGTTGGGCTGAGAGGCCAGGCGAAACAGCGGGTGGAGTCGCTCAGCGGCGGGCAGAAGAATCGCGTCTCCCTCGCCGTCGCCATGCTGGGCGATCCCGAGGTGCTGGTGCTCGACGAGCCCACCGTCGGACTCGACCCCGTGCTGCGCGAGGAGCTGTGGGCCCTGTTCCGTTCACTCGCCGACGGAGGCGCAACGCTCCTGGTGAGCAGCCACGTCATGGATGAGGCGATGCGCTGCGACCGCCTCATCCTCATGCGCGACGGGCAGGTCGTCGCCGACACGACCCCGCCGGAACTGCTGCGAGCCACGGGGACAAGCGACGCGGACGCCGCCTTCCTCGCCCTCATCCAGCGCGACGATCACCGCGGACGCCACGCGGGTGCCGAGGAAGGCGCCGCATCATGAGCCCCCGGAGGACGCTGGCGACGGCAGGCCGTGTGCTGCGGCAGATCCGCCACGACCCCCGCTCGATCGCGCTCATGGTCGTCGCGCCCAGCCTCCTCGTGGGCCTGTTCTCCTGGCTGTTCTCCGAGCAGGACGGCGTGTTCCAGCGGCTCGGGCCTGCGATCCTGGCGCTGTTCCCGTTCATCATCATGTTCCTCGTCACGAGCATCACGACCCTCCGGGAGCGTCGTTCGGGCACGCTCGAGCGCCTCATGACGACGCCGCTCGCCAAGGGCGACTTCATCGTCGGCTACGCACTCGCCTTCGCCGTCGCCTCCGTCGTGCAGGCAGCCGTCACCGTCGCGTTCGCGGTTCTCGTGTGCGGCCTCACCGTCGAGGGGCCGCTCTGGCAGCTCGCACTCGTAGCAGTCGCGGATGCTCTGCTCGGCACCGCGCTGGGGCTCCTCGCGAGCGCATTCGCGCGCACCGAGTTCCAGGCTGTGCAGTTCATGCCGGTGCTCGTCATCCCGCAGATCCTGCTCGGCGGCATCCTGATGCCCCGCGAGCAGATGCCGGAGGCGCTGCAGGCGATCTCCGACTGGCTGCCGCTGAGCTACGGCATCGACGCGATCAACGCGGTCACTGCGGGCGACGCGGGCTGGGACCTCTGGGCGCCCATCCTCGTCGTCCTCGCCTTCGCATCCGGCGCGCTGGCGCTCGGCTCGCTCACGCTTCGCCGCCGCACGGCCTAACCCGCCTGGCCTGGCGCGGCGCGTCCGGTTCCGGCCCGGCCCCTCCGTCTTCGCTCCCGGATGCTCCGGGAGCGGGCGAGGCCGCCAGGGGAGTGCGGCTACTTCGCGGCGACGCTGTCGAGGTGCTCGCGCAGCGCGATGATGATGTCGTCACGCGTCGCGTTGCGCGCGTGTGCGAGCTCTTCGATGAGCCAGTCGAGGGTCATGTAGTTCGCGTGGAGCAGGTTCGAGAGCTCGATGTTGACCTTGACCTGGTTGGGGCCGCCGTCGGCGGGCTGCTCCGTATCCGGGTCCGTGTCAGCGTCGAGTCCCTGCCCCTGCTCGACCTTCACGACAAACGCGCCGACCTCGACGAGGCGCTCGTACGCGAGTGCCGCCGCGTCCGGAGAGACCTCCGTGACGGAGACGGCGTCGAGCAGCACGTGCGCTGCTTCTCGACTGGTTGCTGGAGTGGACATGCAACGAGGATAGGCGTGCACTTCGCGCAGACAGTCAGGGTCCATCCATGCAAGGCACAATCGGGGGCATGAGCAGCAAACCCACAGCGAAGACCCGGCCGACCTCGGACGCGCCTGTCGTCGTCGTCGGAGATGCCATCGTGACCGAGCTGCGGGAGACCGAGGCGCGCGGCGGGCTCACGAGCCGCAGCTACGTGGGCGGCTCAGCGCTCAACGTGGCGATGGCGCTCGCCCGCCTCGGCGTGCCCATCGCGCTCATCGCCAGCATCGGCGACGACCCGGACGGGCTGCGCATCCGCGACCACCTCCACAGGTGCGGCATCCAGTTCGCTCCGTCCGTCTCGCTCGCCGGAACCGGGCGAGCCGTCGGCGAGTCCGCTGATGGGGAGCCCCTCTACACGTTCGACGACGCCGCGAGGGCGCGGCGCATCCGCTTCGACGACGAGCAGGTCGCCCTCATCCGGGCCGCGCCGTTTGTCGCGATCTCCGGCTTCGCGTTCGATGACAAGAAGCAGCACCGGCGCCTGCTCGAGGCGGTCATCCGGCCACAGGAGCGGCTGCTCCTCGACCCCAATCCCCGGCTCGGGCTCGTGGAGGACGCGGGCGCCTTCCTCGACAACTTCGAACGGCACGTGTCGAGTGCTCTCTTCGCGCACCTGTCCGACAACGACGCCGACCTGCTCTTCGACGCGCCCCTCGACGAAGCGACCAGCGACATGCTCGACCTCGGCGCGACCCACGTGCTCGCGACCGAGGGCACGCGCGGCGGCCGCTGGGTGAACCGGGCCGGCATCGACGTCGCCGAGCCGATCGTCGACCTGCCCGGCGACATCGTCGACACCATGGGTGCGGGTGATGCGGTGTTCGCGACGGCTGTCGCGTCGATCGCGCAGGGCGGCATCCCGCACGATGTGGCGGATGCGCGGCGCATCCTGCAGCGCGCCATGACGGTCGCCGCCGCGACGGTCCGCGTCACGGGCAGCTTCCTCGCGGCCGACGACGACCTGCCGCCCGCCGCCGACGCGTAGCCGCGCCGCCCGCCGCCTGCGCGCCCCTGCCGTTTCGGGATGGGAAAGTCGCTTCGTGCTGGAGAAGTTCCTGCAACGAAGTGACTTTTCCATCCCGAGTTGGGGGCTTTGGGGTGGCTCGGCTCGTCCGGTGTCGGCTCGTGTCGGGACGGACCTCGGGCCGACCTCTTCGGGTTCGGGATGGGAAAGTCGCTTCGTGCTGGAGAACTTCCCGCAACGAAGTGACTTTTCCATCCCGAGTGAACCCGCCCCAGGAGAACCCGCCCTGGGGCGCGCGCTGCAGGGGACGAACTAATGCGCCGAACCCGAGCCCGAGCCCGCAGAACCCGAAGACTTCGTAGAACCCGCCGAAGTCGCCGAGCGCGAGCCCGCCGAACCCGAACCCGAACTAGTGCGCCGAACCCGCCGAAGCCGGATCCGAAGTCGCGGGACCCGAAACCGCGGCTGCCGCCGAGCGCTCGCGCTTCTGCTTGCGCTGCACATAGACGCCCGCGACGATCGAGATGCCGGCGATCACGAAGCTCGTGGTCACCTCGATAAGGCGCGTCTCTCCCGCGAAGAACATGTAGATGAGCAGCGCCGACAAGGCGATGATGACCACCCAGGTGAGCCAAGGGAAGCCCCACATGCGGATGCTGCCCTTCGCCGCTTCGTTCGGGTCCTCGCCGGCCGCGACGGCGTCCTCCGCGAGGATCCGGCGCGAGCGCAGCTGGGAGACGGCGATGACGATCCACACGAAGATCGCGACGGCGCCCGTCGAGTTCACGAGGAACGAGAAGACGTACTCGGGGGTCGTGTAGTTGAGGACGACGGAGAGGAGGCCGACGACGGCGGAGGCGAGGATCGCGACGTACGGGGTGCCGCGCTTCGAGACCTTCCGGAACGCCTTGGGGGCTTCGCCGCGGCGGGAGAGTGAGAACGCCATGCGGGATGCCGTGTAGAGGGAGGCGTTGAGGGTGGAGAGCAGCGCGGAGAGCACGATGATGTCCATCGCAAGGGCCGCCCAGCCGATGCCCGCCGCGTTCAGCATGGTGACGAAGGGGCTCACGCCTGCCGTGATCTGGTCCCAGGGCAGCACGATGAGCACCACGAGGATCGAGCCGATGTAGAAGAGCAGGATGCGCCAGACGACCGAGTTGACGGCCTTGCGGACGGCCTGCGCCGGCTGCTCGGATTCGCCGGCCGCGATCGTCGCGACCTCGGCACCGAACATCGAGAAGATGACGGGGAGGAGGGCAGCCAGGATGCCCGCGACGCCGAACGGCGCGAATCCGCCGTCTGCTGGCGCGAGGTTGCCGAACGTGGCCGTGTTGTTGGGGATGACGTGCGCGATGAGGAGCGCGCCGACGATGATGAAGATGATGATCGAGACGATCTTGATCGACGCGAACCAGAACTCGAACTCGCCGAACGACTTCACGCTGATGAGGTTCGCGATGAGGAACACGAGCGTGATGATGAGCGCGGGGATCCACTGTGGGACCTCGGGCAGCCAGCCGCTGATGATGACGGCGGCCGCGGTCGCCTCGATGCCGACGACGACCACCCAGAACCACCAGTAGAGCCAGCCGATGGAGAGGCCGGCCCACGGGCCGATGAATCGCGTCGCGTAGGCCGAGAAGGAGCCCGTCTCCGGGGAGATGGATGCCATCTCGCCGAGCATCCGCATGACGAGGACGACGACGACGCCGGCGAGGGCGTAGGCGAGGATCACGGCGGGGCCGGCGGCGAGGATCGCCGTGCTGGAAGCGACCAGCAGGCCAGCGCCGATGACGCCGCCGAGCGCGATCATCGACAGGTGGCGCGGCTTGAGCGTGTTCGCGAGGGCCTCGCCCTGCTCGACGGGGCGGCCGTTGCCGCGCTGGTGGCCGCGTTCGCTGAGATCGCGGCCCTTCTCGGTGAAGACGGCCTCGGTGTGAGGCGCTGCTGCGCCTTCGGGAATCTTGCCGTCAGCGCTTGGGGACGTCATGGATCACGTTTCTCCTGGTGAAGGGGGCCCCGGGCGTCACGTGCTCGCTGAGGACTCAGCACGTGGGGGAGGAGCGCGGCGGGCGCCTCGAGGTCGGTACCGAGCAAGGGTAGGGCCCTGCGCGTGTCCCGTTCACCTTGTGTTCATAAGTGACGCGGCGGGGTGGGGCTCGACCCGTCCGGGATGGCGGTGCGCGTCAGCTCGCGGGCGAGTCGCCCGGCAGCATCTCGGGGTCGCTCGGCTCGACGCTGCCGCGCACGTCACGCTCCAGGGGAGTCTCCGACTCGGCTGCGTCTCCCACATCGACCGTGAACCAGCGGATCGTGACGCCGCAGATGGGGCCGATGAGCAGCGCGAACGCGACCGTGCCGATGCCCACGTCTCCGCCGAGCAGCCACCCGATGGCGAGCACGACCACCTCGATGCTCGTGCGCACGATCCAGATGCGCCATCCCGTCACCCGGTGCAGGCCCGTCATGAGGCCGTCGCGTGGCCCCGGCCCGAAGAGGGCGCCGATGTAGAGGCCCGTCGCGAGGCCCAGGGTCAGGATGCCGCCGGCGAGCAGCAGGATGCGCCACCACAGGTCGAGGCCGGGTGGGATGATCCACAGCCCCAGGTCGGCGAAGGGGCCGACGAGCAGCGCATTCGTGAGGGTCCCGAAGCCTGGCCGCTGCCGGAGCGGGATCCACAGGCACAGCACGACGACGCTGATGAGCACCGTGATGAGCCCGAACGGCAGCCCGGACTGCACCTGGACGCCGAGCGTCAGCACATCCCAGGGCGAGACGCCCAGCTCGCCGCGCACGATCATGGCGATCGCGAAGCCGTAGAGGAAGAGGCCGACGGTGAGCTGCGTGGCGCGGCGGGGCAGGCGGACGATGGAGCGCATCCGTGTATCTAAGCCTCAGCGCGCGCGGGTATCGCGGTCCACTCCGGAAGAGTGGATGGGTGGGTGCTCCTGCGCGCATCCGGACCTAGCTGACAGAGCGCACCCAGCTGACGGGTCTAGCTGACGGAGCGCACCGTCGAGCGGATCTCCTCAGCCGACGCGAGGAACTTCTCGAGCTCGCTCGGCGACATGGGGGTGTCGAGGATGCGCTCCACGCCTCGTGCGCTGACGATGACGGGGGTGGAGATGGCGACGTCGTCGATGCCCCATTGCCCCTGCAGGAGCGTGGAGACGGGCATGATGGCGTGCTCGTCGTTGACGATCGCCTCGGCGATGCGGGCCCCGGAGAGGCCGATCGCGTAGTTCGTGGCGCCCTTGCCCTCGATGACCTTGTAGGCGGCGGTGCGCACGTCGTTCGTGATGCTCTCGAGGGTCTCCTCGGTGAAAGGGCGCTCGCCGTCGCGCTCCCAGTCGAGGATCGGCACGGGCCCGATCGTGGCCTGCGACCACAGGGCGAACTCGCTGTCGCCGTGCTCGCCGACGATGGTGGCGTGCACGCTCGTGGGGGCGAGGCCACCGGCGAGCTTCGCGATGATCCAGCGGAGGCGGGAGGTGTCGAGCACTGTTCCGGAGGAGATGACACGCCCTGGCGGCAGGCCGGAGATGCGCTGGGCGACGACCGTGAGCACGTCGCAGGGGTTCGTGACGAGCACGAACACGGCGTCGGGGGCGAGCTCCACGAGTCGCGGCATGAGCGACTCGAGGATGCCGACGTTCACGCCGACGAGGTCGAGCCTCGTCTGCCCCGGCTTCTGCTTGGCGCCGGCAGTGATGATGACGACGTCGGCGCCGGCCACGGTCGTGATGTCGCTCGAGCCGGTCATGACGCTCGAGCCCGTGAACTGGGTGCCGTGGGCGAGGTCGAGCACCTCCGCCTCGACCTTCTTCGTGTCGATGTCGTAGAGCGTGATCTCTCGGGCGACACCGCGGATGAGGCAGGCGTACGCGAGCGAGGTGCCGACGCTGCCGGCTCCGACGATGGCGACCTTGGACTGCTTCTGAACGGGCATGGTGCTTCCTTCCACGAAGCCTCCGCGATGGAGACGCTGAATGAGGAGACCGTCCCGGGAAGACGAACGCGGAGCAACGCGGCGTCGACCGTCGCTTCGGTCGGCAACGCTCTGATCGTATGGGCGCGGCCCGGCGCACTGCGGCGTGTCGCGGCGCGGCTCGGGTTGGCCCGAAGGTGCGCTGGTTACGCTCGTTCGCATGCGCATCCCGTCGGAACCCAGTGAAGAATCACGGCACGACGGCGCGACTTCCCCGAATACCGGTGCGAACGACCGTGGCGATGGCGACCGCCGCGCTCGCGGACTCGAGGAGGTCGACGCCAGGCGGGTGCAGCGCGCCGATTTCGTGAAGCAGGTGCTCGCGAAGCGCGACGGGGGAGCGGAGGCAGACCCCGAGTCGCCCGAGTCCGCCTCGATTGGGTCGGCTCTCCCGGGGGCCGGTTCGCCCGCCGCGCAGCTCTCGCCGGACGAGACCGTGACGGTGGACGACTCGATCGTGCGTGCACTGCGCGCAGAAGGACGGACGGCCTCCAGCGACAGGGACGCCGCGAGTGACGGTGCCGATGGTGCTGACGCCGACGGTGCTGATGGTCCCGTCGCCGAGCGCACCGTCGCCGTGGACGACTCGATCGTCGCCGCCCTGCGAGCCGAGGGGCGCACGGCGACGGGCGACCGCGACGCGAGCGACGCATCCCGAGCCGCATCGAGACCAGCAGGCCCCGCGGCGACCCCGCCCGCCTCGCCAGAACCAGCCGCCCCAGCACTCAAGGGTCCGGTCGACGCCGCCCCGCCAACCGCGGCGATGCCCGTCGTGACGCAGCTGCGCGACGTGCCCGTCTCGGAGGCCCTGCCGGCGGCGCTCGCGACGCTGCGCGGCTGGCGCGAGCAGCTCGCCGCCTCCGATGCGCAGCGCGCGGCCGCGGTCGAGGCCGCCTCCAGCGCCCGGGCGAGACGCCGCGCCGACACGACCTCCGAGCTGGACCGCGTGCTCAGCGGAGCAGACGGAGCATACTTCCTTCGCTCCCTCATCGACGACGTCATCCGGCCCGACGACGCCATCGCAGCCGGCAACGGCCTCGGCGACCTCGCCCCGAAGCTCCCCGCGAGCCTCTCGCCCGGCACGAAGCGCGCGTTCCAGCTCGGCGCCTTCGCGGGTCCCGGCGTGCCGTGGCTCGCAGTCCCCCTCATGCGCCGCGCCACGTCGGCGTTCTTCGGCGATGACACCGTCCGCAACGTGCCCTCCGAGATCTCGGCGGCCGCCGAGCGTGCGGCCTCCCGGGGAGCCGTGCCGCGCATCCGCCTCCTCGGCGATGCTGTGCTCGGCGAGCGCGGCTCGAACGCGAGCCTCGAGATCTACACGCAGCTGCTCGCCGCGGGTCAGGTTCGCGAGCTCGAGCTGCGCGTCGCCGACATCGAAGCGCAGCCGGCCCTCTGGGACTTCGACGGCACCCTCGAACGGGTCGTCTTCAAGCTCGCCGCGCTCGGACGCGCGGCGCTCACCGCCCCGAACCCGCCGCTGATCATGCTGCGCACGCAGTCCTCGGCCGACCTCGAGCTGACCGTGCAGGCGTTCATGCGCGCCTTCGAGCAGGAGGAGCTGCGTGGCCTGCACGTCGGAATCTCCCTCCCCGCGCAGTTCCCCGAGACACCCGGCCTGCTCCGCCGCATCGGCGGGTGGGCGCACATGCGACGCGAGGACCTCGGCTCCGACATCACGGTCGCCATCACCAGAGACGCGAACCACGAGCTCGAGCGCGCCGACGCCGTGATCAACGGCTGGCGCCTCGCGACCTACGCGTCCGACGCCGACGTCGACGCCAACTTCGCACGCCTCCTCGACGAGGCGCTCGCCATCGACCACGCCGCGGCCTTCAGGGTCGAGGTCGAGGCGGATGCACGCCGCGACGTCGCGCTCGCCGCAGCCATCGCGAAGGCACGCGGCCTGCCGCGGCCGGTGCGGGTCGTCGTGCCGCGCTCCAGCGACGAGGCGGCGCTCGGCCGCATCCGCTCTGCCGGGGTCGAGCTCGTCGAGCGAACGCCCGTCATCACAGGCAGTACGCAGCGTCATGCGGCCAGCTACCTGCAGCACCGGGTGGATGTTCGGGCCCGGCAGCTCGGAGCGGACCCAGCCGAAGGCGCACCCGCCGCCGCGACCGGCCTCCCAGCCGACGCCGTGCATCCCGACGACGAGCGCCTCCTCAGCGCGACGGCGCGCATGCGGCAGATCGATTCCGGCCCGAACCGCGAGCAGGATCGCGTGCTCGCGGACGACGCCGCGACCGTCACGGCCAGCATCCAGCTCGAGCTCTTCCCCGAAGGTCTCTTCGAAGACGAGGCGCCAGCGCCCGAACGCCCGGCGCGCGTGAAGAAGCTGAAGCCGGCCTCGAAGCCCGTCATCGAAGACGAGGAAGAGGTCACCGAGAACCCCGCCGACACTGGGCCGAGCCCCCGCCTCACCGAAGTGGTGCTCGGCCTGAAGCGCGGCAGGCTGCTGCGCAACACGTTCAGGAACGCGCCAGGCACCGACCCTTCGCTCGCCAGCAACCGCGAGTGGCTCCTCTCCATCCAGCGCCGCGTGCCGCGCAGCGAACTCGGCATCGACGAGGTCGAACGGCACCTGCTGCACGAGCCGGGCGACGTGGATGCGCTGCTCTCGCGCGCAGAGCGTGCGGCCGAGCCGTGGGCACAGAAGCCGGGCTGGGAGCGGGCAGCGGTGCTCGAGAAGGTGGCGAAGGCCCTCGAAGCGAACCGTGCGCGCCTCATCGAGGTGGCCGTCTCCGAGACGGGGACCCCGCTGCCCGACGTCGACGCCGACGTGAGCCGCTGCGTCGACCTCGCGAACTACTACGCGCACCTCGCACGCCAGCTCGACCGCATGCAGGGGGCCGACTTCGAACCCGTCGCGGTGACCGTCGTCACGCCCTCCTGGGTCCCGGCAGTCGCAGGCAGCGCAGGCCACACGGCGCAGGCGCTCGCCGCCGGCAGCGCGGTCGTGCTGAAGCCCTCGCCTCGAACGCGCCGCACGGCGGCGGTCTTCGCGGAGGTGCTGTGGGACGCCGACATCCCGCGCGATCTCGTGCAGCTCGCGATCTGCGACGAGAGCCTCCTCTCCGACGAGCAGCTCGGGCAGATGCTCATCACCGACGACCGCGTGCAGCGAGTGCTGCTCAGCGGCAACTGGGAGACGGCCCGCTCGTTCCTTCGCTGGCGCCCCGACCTGCCGCTCATCGCCGCGACGAGCGGCAAGAACTCGATGATCATCACGCCGAGCGCCGACCTCGACCGGGCCGCGCTCGACGTCGCACGCAGCGCGTTCCTCAGCGCGGGACAGCGTCCGGGACATGCGGGCACCGTCATCCTCGTCGGCTCCGTGGCCCGCTCGAAGCGCTTCCACGAGCAACTCGCTGACGCCGTCGCCTCCCTGCGCATCGGCTACCCGAGCGACCCCGGCGCCGTGGTCGGCCCCCTCGTGTCCCCACCGGACTCGCAGCTCCGATTCGCGCTCAGCTCCCTCGGCGAGGGAGAGTCGTGGCTCGTCGAGCCGAGGCAGCTCGACGACACCGGGCGCCTGTGGTCGCCCGGCATCCGCGCCGGCGTGAAGCCAGGCAGCTACCAGCACGTCACCGAGTTCTTCGGCCCTGTTCTGAGCGTCATGCACACGCACACGCTCGACGAGGCGATCCGCCTGCAGAACTCGACCCAGTACGGGCTGACGGCGGGCATCCACTCGCTCGACCGGACGGAGATCGCCGAGTGGCTGCGGCGAGTGGAGGCCGGCAACCTCTACGTGAACCGAGACATCCTCGGGAACACGCCTCAGCGTCAGCCGTTCGGCGGCTGGCTGCGCTCCATGGTCGGCACGGCGACGAAGTTCGGCGGCCCCAACTCGCTGCTCTCACTCGGCACGTGGCGTCCGAACCACGGCGAGCAGTCGCAGACGCTGCACCTGAGGGGCATCGACGAGCAGGCGACGGCCCTCATCGAGTCGGCGGCTCCCTTCATGGACTACGAGACCTTCGACCGGCTGCGGCGTGCCTCGCTGAGCGACCAGATCGCGTTCAACGAGGAGTTCGGGGAGGTCTCCGACGTCTCGAATCTGGGGTTCGAGCGCAACCTCATGCGGTACATCCCGGTGCAGGCCACGATCCGTGCCGCCGAGGACGCGACGCTCGCCGACCTCATCCGCATCATCGTCGCGGCCCGCATCGTGCGTTCGAAGCCGCTCATCACCTCCGGCATCGAGGTGCCTGATGCGGTGCTCGCCGAACTGCAGGCCCAGAACCTGACGGTGCGGCGAGAGACGGACGCGGAGTTCGCCGAGCGGGCGAGGGCCGGCGGCATCGAGACGCTGCGCGTGCGCCTCGTCGGCGGCAAGCGGCGTGAGTTCTGCGACGCCCTCGAAGGCGATCCGGACATCTCCATCTGGTCGGATGAGGTCACACCGGCCGGTCGCATCGAGGCGCTCCCGTTCCTCCGCGAGCAGGCGATCTCCATCACGGCGCACCGCAGCGGGCATCCGGACCCGCGCATGCAGCAGCTCTTCCCGTACGAGCAGACGTTCGATCCGGACGCGCCCATCACGCAGGGCCCCACGAAGTCCCGCGGGTAGGCGCGCTGGTCGAGGGGGCTCCGGGGCGGCGACGTCGGGGTGCAGCGGGCCAGCGGTCCAGTTGTGTCGTTGTGCAGATGCTCGCTGTCCGCGCCGCCGCTGTCCAACATCAGTGCGAAATCGGCGCTTGACGCGAGTTGGCGGGGTTCTGGTGCTGTTTTTTCACTGATGTTGGTCAATGGCTCCGGCAGGGGGAGCCGGAGGCGCGGCGGCAGCGGGTCTTCGCCAGCTGCTGCCGCCTGCCAAGCGGACGCCTGCCCCGTGGGCAGAAACCTCCAAGCAAAAGCCTGCCCCGCCACCCGGACCCCGCCCCCGGACCCCGCCCCCTCCGGACCCCGCCCCCCTCCGGACCCCGCCACCCGGACCCCGCCCCTCCGGCAGAGGAGTGAGGCAGATGCAGGGTCCGGCGACGCGGAACCTGCGTCTGCCTCACTCCTGGTGACGGGGTGGGCGACAGGTGACGGGGCCGCGGGCGACGCGGGCTGCGGGCGGCAGGCGACCGGCCGGGCGCAGGTGCTCCCGCTTCCGCTTCCGCCGACGCTCCCGCTTCCGCCGACGCTTCCGCTCCCGCTTCCGCCGACGTTGTCGCTTCCGGGCTTGTTGGTGCGCAGTGTTGGTGCGCCGTGAAGGTGCGCGGAGGTGACGCTGCGCGGGGTGGCCGCGGGATGCACGGCTCGCGAGGGCGCATCCGCTTCGCCTACGATCGGGCGCATGTCTGCCGATGTCGCCGGAGCGCCAAACACCCTGCACGCACTCGAATCTCTGCACCGTGAGCTGCCGGGACGGGTGGTGACGGACCCGGCGGCACTCGAGCCGCTGCGCGTCGATCGTTCCGGTGTGGTCGCCGCTGGCGTGCCGGTGGCGCTCGTCGAGGCGGAGTCCGTCGCGGATGTGCAGGCCGTGTGTCGCATCGCGAGCGAGTTCGGGGTGCCGATCGTCACGCGCGGGGCCGGCACCGGCCTCGCTGGCGGGGGCGCGGGCGGCGCTGGCGAGATCGTGCTGTCGACGCTGCGCATGAACCGGATCCTGGAGATCTCGGCGGCGAACCAGTTGGCCATCGTGCAGCCGGGCATCCTCAACGGCGCCCTCAACGAGGAGCTCGAGGGGCACGGCTTCTGGTGGGCGCCCGACCCGGCGTCGAAGCACATCTCGTCGGTCGGCGGCAACATCGCGACGAACGCTGGCGGGTTGCTGTGCGCGAAGTACGGGGTGACTCGCGAGGCGGTGCTCGGTCTCAAGGTCGTGCTCATCGACGGCTCGGTCATCGACGTCGGCCACCGCACGGTCAAGGGGGTCACGGGCCTCGACCTGTGCGCGCTCATGGTGGGCTCGGAGGGCACGCTCGGCGTGATCGTCGAGTGCACGCTCAAGCTGCGTCCGCTGGTCGAGGGGGTCGTCCCGACGATCGGCGCGTACTTCCCCGATGTGGGGAGCGCGGCCCGCGCATCCGCTGCGGTGACCGCGTCTGGCATCCAGCCGGCCATCATGGAGCTCATGGACGGGGGCGTGCTCCGCGCCGTCTCGGCGTACACGGGGGTCGACCTCGCGTCTCACGGCGACTCGTACCTGCTCATCCAGACCGATGGGGCGAACGCGGTGGCGGAGGCGGAGGGCATCGTCGAGGTGCTGCGGGCCAACGGCGGGGCGGCGGAGATGACGACGGACCCGCAGTCGGCGCTCACGCTCGTGGATGTGCGGCGGCAGGCGTACGCCGCGAAGGAGGCGCTCGGGCAGGTGCTCGTGGAGGACGTCTCCGTGCCGAGAGACCGGCTGCCCGACATGTTCGCGAAGATCGACGAGGTCGCCGTCCGCACCGGGACGACGATCGTGACGGTCGCGCATGCGGGCGACGGGAACCTGCATCCGACGTTCATCTACGACAGGGCGGAGCCTGTCGTCCCGCAGGCGGTGTGGGATGCAGCCGACGAGCTGTTCACGTACGCCATCTCGATTGGCGGGACCCTCACGGGCGAGCATGGGGTCGGTGTGCTCAAGCGGCAGTGGCTCGGTGCGGAGCTCGGCGAGCGTCAGTACGAGCTGCAGCGCGGCATCAAGGGCCTCTTCGACCCGAAGGGGCTCCTGAACCCGGGCAAGGTCTTCGCCGAGTAGGGGGGGGCGGGGCAGCGCGCCGTGCGGCCGCGCAAGTCTGCGGCTCGGCAGCCCACACGGTCAGGTTTCGAGGTGAGTGCCACGCTTCGGGATGGGATGCAAGCCATCTGCAGGCGTGGAACCCACCCGTGGAACCCACCCGTGGAACCCCGCCGTGGAACCCCGCGTCGGACGGGTGGATGCGTGCGGCTAGCTGACGCCACCCGCCCGGCCCGGCCCGCCTTGCCCTGGCCAACATCCGTGGTGGTTGGCCGCTGCGCAGCCTCGGGAGGCGGTCTCGGCCGGAACGATCACGCAAGCTGGACGCGCGCCACCCCAGGAAACTCCACGATTGACGGGAAATTCTGCGGGACCCCGGGCGTGCCGTCCAGGCGAGCGCTCCGCGAAACAAGCGCGTCACATTGCGTCCACTAGTCTCGGGGCATGGGTGACCTCTTCGACGGCTACAGCCAGGCTCTGACCAGGCAATCCCAAGCGGCGCTGTCGCCGCCATTCGACGAGATGTTCATGGGGGAGGCGCCAGAGGGCGAGCTCGATCCGCGGCGCACCTACCGAGATCTCTACGACGTCCTCTCGGGGATGACGCAGGAGCAGATCCGGCACCGCTCCGACTCGCTCGCCGACTCGTACCTCGCTCAGGGCGTCACGTTCGACTTCGCCGGCGAGGAGCGCCCGTTCCCGCTCGACGTGGTCCCGCGCGTCATCGAGCGCGCCGAATGGCAGAAGACGGAAGCCGGCATCAAGCAGCGCGTCCGCGCCCTCGAGGCGTTCCTCGACGACGTGTACGGCGACCAGCGGGCCATCGCGGACGGCGTGATCCCCGCGAGCCTCATCGCCTCCTCGGTGCACTACCACCGGGTCGCGAAGGGCATCCGCACGGCCAACGGCGTGCGCATCCACGTGTCCGGAATCGACCTGATCCGCGATGAGCACGGCGAGATGCGCGTGCTCGAAGACAATGTGCGCGTCCCGTCCGGCGTCTCCTACGTCATCTCGAATCGGCGCGCCATGGCGCAGACGCTCCCTGAGCTGTTCTCGCGCATGCGCGTCCGCCCGGTCGGCGACTACCCGAACCGGCTTCTCGGGGCGCTTCGGGCTTCCGCCCCGGACGGCATCGAGGACCCGACGGTCGTCGTCCTCACCCCCGGCGTCTACAACTCCGCGTACTTCGAGCACACGCTGCTCGCGCGCCTCATGGGCGTCGAGCTCGTCGAGGGCCGCGACCTGTTCTGCTCGGGCGGTCGGGTGTGGATGCGCACCACAGCCGGCCCGCAGCGCGTCGACGTCATCTACCGCCGCGTCGACGACGACTACCTCGACCCGCTGCAGTTCCGCCGCGACTCGATGCTCGGCTCGCCCGGCCTCATGATGGCGGCGCGCCTCGGCAACGTCACGATCGCGAACGCGGTCGGCAACGGCGTCGCCGACGACAAGCTCGTGTACACGTACATGCCAGACCTCATCCGCTACTACCTGTCGGAGGAGGCGATCCTCCCGAACGTCGACACGTGGCGCCTCGAGGAGCCGGACGCGCTCGAGGAGGTGCTCGACCGGCTCGACGAACTCGTCGTGAAGCCCGTCGACGGCTCGGGCGGCAAGGGCCTCATGATCGGGCCGAGCGCGTCGAAGACGGAGCTCGACGAGATGCGGGTGCGGTTGCTCGCCGACCCGCGCGGCTGGATCGCGCAGCCCGTCGTGCAGCTCTCGACCATCCCGACTCTCGTCGACGACGGGATGCGGCCGCGCCACGCGGACCTGCGCCCGTTCGCCATCAACGACGGCCACGACGTGTGGGTGCTGCCGGGTGGCCTCACTCGCGTCGCCCTCCCGGAGGGTCAGCTGGTCGTGAACTCCAGCCAGGGCGGCGGGTCGAAGGACACGTGGGTGGTCGGCGCCGAGCGGAGCTTCTCCAAGCCGCAGCCGCACGGCGTCGAGGAGCTCCTCGACGACCAGGCCGACGTGTCGGAGACGCCGCACCCCGTGACGGGCGTGCTGCGCGTCATCCCGCACCGCCAGGACCACATGCCGCAGGACGCCCCGAAGCGCGGCGACCAGCAGCAGGTGCAGCAGCAGACGCAGGGCCGTCAGCCGCAAGCCCAGTCGCACTCGCATTCACAGTCCGAGCAGGTGCAGCAACAGCAGCAGGCGCGTGCTGAAGTGTCGCCGGCAGCCGCATCCGCCGGCAAGAACCCGAAGGGAACGGACGCATGCTGAGCCGTATCGCCGAGTCGCTCTTCTGGATCGGCCGCTATGTGGAGCGTGCCGACGGCACCGCCCGCATTCTGGACGTGCACCTGCAGCTGCTCCTCGAGGACCCGTGGGTCGACGAGGCGACGGCCTGCCGGTCGCTCCTCAGCGTCATGGGCGCGGCGGATGTGCACCCCGACACGGAGCTCACCCGCTCGGACGTCCTGAACCTCCTCGCGGTCGACCGCTCGCAGCCCGCATCCATCGCCTACTCGGTCAACGCGGCCCGCGAGAACGCTCGCCGTGCCCGCGAGATCGTGTCGACGGAGCTGTGGGAGTGCCTCAACGCCACCTACTCGCGCATGCCGTTCAGTGTGCGGCAGGAGAAGGTGCACGACCTGTTCGCGTGGGTCCGCGAGCGTTCGGCGCTCGCGGTCGGCGTCGTGAACTCGGCGGCGAGCCGTGACGACGCCTACCAGTTCATGATGCTGGGGCGTTCGCTGGAGCGTGCCGACATGACGGCGAGGCTGCTCGCGACGCGTTCGCTCACCGAGGCCTCCGGGGCGTCGTGGACGACGATCCTCCGCTCGTGCGGTGCGTACGAGTCGTACCTGCGCACGTACCACGGCATGCCGTCGGCGGCGAACGCCGCGGAGTTCCTGCTGCTCGACCGCCTGTTCCCGCGGTCGATCCAGTACTCGGTGTCCACGGCCCTCTCGAGCCTCTACGACATCCAGCCGCGCCACGAGCGCGGTGGCCGCGTCGGCGTCACCGACCAGGCCCAGCGGCTCCTCGGGCAGATCTCCTCTGACCTCGAGTACCGCCCCATCCACGACACGCTGGCCGACCTGCCCCGCTACATGGATGGTGTGCAGGATGCGGTCTCTCGGGCTTCCGAGGCGATCCGTCAGCGCTACTTCCCGTCGATCACGGCACCGAGCTGGGTGGGAGACAACTCATGAGTCGCATCCGCATCCGCCACTCCACCGGTTTCCGGTACGAGGGCGACGTCACGACCTCGTACAACGAGGCCCGCATGCTGCCGATGGCCAACAACGGCCAGTTCGTGCTGTTCGGGCACCTCGATGTCACGCCGCATTCGTCGACGCACAACTACTCCGACTACTGGGGCACGAAGGTGACGGCGTTCGAGGTGCTGAATCCGCACTCCGAGCTGTCGCTGACTGCGTCGAGCCTCGTCGAGGTGCGCCAGCGGCCCGAGGCGGGTCAGCTGTCGCTCAGCTGGGATGAGCTCGCCCGCGAGCGGCTGCGCAGCGTCGAGCTCGTGGAGCAGACGGCGCAGACGCGCCTCACGATGCCGCCGGACGACGTGAAGGCGCTTGCTGCTGAGGTGAAGGGTGCCAACGCCGGACCTGCGTCCACCGCGATGGAGATCCTCCACCTCGTGTACGAGGCTGTCGCCTACGAGGGCGGCGTGACGGGTGTCCGCACGACGGCCGCCGAGGCGTGGGAGCACAAGCGCGGCGTGTGCCAGGACATCTCGCACATCGCACTCGGTGCGCTCCGTGCGGCCGGAATCCCGGCGATCTACGTGTCCGGCTACCTGCACCCACGGCCGAACGCCGAGATCGGCGAGACGGTCAGCGGCGAGTCCCACGCGTGGATCGAGTACTGGGACGGCGAGTGGCGCGGCTGGGACCCCACCAACGACATCCCGATCGGCGAGCGCCACGTGCTCGTGGGTCGTGGCCGCGACTACAACGACGTGCCTCCGCTGCGCGGCGTGTACGCGGGCCCGTTCTCCTCGCAGCTGTTCGTGAAGGTCGACATCACTCGAGAGGCGTAGCCATGACGGGGTCGGGCACCGGTTCGCAGGGCGGTTCCGCCGGTGGGTCGCATGGCGGCTCGCAGGGGCGGGCGGATGCGCGCGGCCCAGCCGCCCCGAAGCCCGACCCGTCCGGCGCCCCGGCCTCGTTCGTCGTGCCGGTCGGTCATGGCATCGACGTGCACGTCTACGAGTGGGCGTGCGAGTCGCCGCGAGGCATCATCCACCTGTCGCACGGCTCCGGCGAGCACGCGATGCGTTACGACTCGTACGCGCGCGACCTGGTCGCGGCCGGCTACGCGGTCGTCGCGCACGATCACCTCGGTCATGGGCAGACGGGCCTCGGCGCGCACGGGCTGTCGGTGCTCCCCACGACCGAGAACCGGGCTGCGCTCGAGGCGCTCGAGGACATCTCCGCGTGGGTGCGCGACCGGTACCCGAAGCTGCCATTGATCCTGCAGGGGCATTCGTGGGGTTCGCTGCTCGCGCAGCAGCTCCTCGCCCACGACTCGGCGTTCTTCTCCGCATGCATCCTGACCGGGACGACGCTCGCGGTGCCCGGCTTCATCAACGCCGGGAATTTGAACAAGCGCTTCGAGCCGGACGAGACCGGCCTGCTCTGGTTGAGCCGCAACCCTGACGCTCGCCGCGCGTTCGCGTACGACGAGCTGTGCTTCGACATCGCGAAGATGCCCGTTTGGTCGGCGAGGGGCGCGCTGCAGCTGGCGCACATCCCGCCTCGTGCTGCTTCCGGCAAGCTCGACGACGTGCCGGTGCTGATCATGGCCGGGTCGGAGGATTCGATCGGCTACGGCGAGCGGGGGCCGCGCGCGCTCGCGCGGTTGTACCGGAAGCGGTCGAAGCTGAGCGATGTGACGCTGAGGATCTACCCGGAGGCGCGTCACGAGCTCCTCAACGAGCTGAACCGCGACGAGGTCATCGCCGACATCGTCGCGTGGCTGGACACCCGCATCCCGCTCCCCGCCTGACCTCGCGCGGCTGCCGGCCCTCCCGCCTGCGCATTCGCTCGCCCGCCTGCGCGCCGACCTGCCCGCGCGCAGGCGCCTCCGCCTGCCTGCCTGCTCGCGCCCGTCCGCGCATCCGCCCGCCCGCCCCACCGCCCGCCTGCCTGCTCGCGCCCGCCCGCGCATCCGCCCGCGCGCCCGCCCGCGCGCCCGCCCGCGCGCCCGCCCGCGCGCTCGCGC